>DBXU01000083.1:22946-41613 GCA_002310075.1 Bacteroidales bacterium UBA1204
CCGATGGTCACCTGATGCTCCTGCATAGCTTCGAGCAGGGCGCTCTGCACCTTGGCGGGAGAACGGTTGATTTCGTCGGCAAGGACGAAGTTGGCGAAGATGGGGCCGCGGCGCACCACAAACTCCTCCTTCTTTTGGCTGTAAATCAGCGTACCGATAAGGTCGGCAGGCAACAGGTCAGGAGTAAACTGGATGCGGGCAAAGTCGGCATCAATAGCGCTAGCCATTGACTTGATGGCCAAAGTCTTGGCCAAACCAGGCACACCTTCAAGCAGGATATGGCCGTTGGCCAAAAGGCCGATCAACAGGCGTTCGGTCATCTGTTTCTGTCCTACGATGACCTTGTTCATTTCAAGGTTGATAAGGTCAAGGAATTGGCTTTCCCTTTGGATTTTTTCGTTCAATTCGCGAATGTCAGTCTCTATCATTTTGTCAGTTGTTTAGTTGTTCGATTTTCAATTGTTGCAAAGGTCCCTCAAAAATTGTGCAAAAATACAGGATTCTTTAGGAGAAAAACACCTATTTAATAATTTTATTGTGGAAACTAGGATTTTTTCTGTTTCTTTGCAACTCAAGAATGATGAAAACCATTGCTCACATCCACACCGACTTCCCGACCAAGTTCGGCATTCCTCGGCAGAGTGGCATCATCGCCTCGCTGCAGGGATGCATCGTATTTGAGCCCGAATACCGCAACGCGGAGGCTATACGTGGCTTGGAGGACTTCTCCCACATTTGGCTCCTTTGGGAATTTTCAGAGGCCGTCCGCGACACATGGTCGCCTACGGTACGCCCACCGCGACTTGGCGGTAACGTCAGGAAAGGCGTATTCGCCACGCGCTCGCCTTTCCGTCCCAACCCCATTGGATTATCGTCGGTGCGATTGGAGAGAATAGAAATCGACGCCCATCTTGGTCCCATACTCTATGTATCGGGTGTCGATCTCATGGATGGCACGCCTATCTACGACATCAAGCCTTACATCGCCTACACCGACAGTCATCCCGACGCTGCCAGTGGCTTCGCCTCAACACCCGCCGAGTATCTGTTGGACGTGAGCTTTCCGGAATCTTTGTTGCAAAAAATCCCTGAAAACCAAAGAGAAAGCCTGAAATCAGTGCTTGCGCACGACCCCAGGCCTTCGTATCAAGACGACCCCAACCGCATCTATGGCATGTGCTATGCAAGTTGGGAAGTGAAATTCTATGTGAAAGACCAGCAACTAACGGTCACCGAGGTCCTTCCCTGATCACCTGATCTTTTTCACTGCCGTCTGCAGAATCTTGTCACCTTGGCTCTTATCATAGATGTAAACCATTACGTAACACTCATCGGCATTGTAGTCGGCATTGATCTCAGTGTTATAATTGAAATAAAACATTTCATCAGGATCGGCATGGCTGTCTTCAAACGCATCGCCATATGCACCGTTAAGTGTGCCACGGAATACGTTGCGGAAATCATATTCCTTGTCGATGCCACCAGGAATGGTTTGCCAGCCAATGATGTGGTCCTCAACCAGGCACACCGTGATATAGAACTGTCCATCCATCTCAGTCAATGCAGCGGCTTGGACCGACACCTGCAACTGGCGGCTGCCTTCGTCATATTGGGTACCAACCATAATCTCAAATGACTGCTCTTCTTCCAAAGCTTCAGCCACAGGGGCATCTATTTGCTCCACTTTGAGGGTATTACCATCCGTCAAAGCCACATGGTCAACAGAAAACAACGGGTTGGAATCATGGTTGTTGTACCATTCAGTACCTTCATCGGTAAGAAAATCCGGGAAAGAACCTATCGGTTGTGCCAAATAGCCAGCATGGACGCTCATGATGAAGATATGATCTTCATCTAATTGATGTTGCAGGTTGTGGGCATACTCGGCCGCGGCTGGGCAGTTGACGCAACGGGCACCCGTAAAGTCTTTGATGAGCACGGTTTTACCCGAAGGCTCAATTTCACCACCAGCCACATTGACCGACACTATATAATCGGCCGTGGTGCCATTCAGAGCCGTCACGGTATAAGTTACAGGAGTAGAAAAGTCCTGAGCCTCGCCCGAAGCAGGGCTGACCGTGGCGCCTTCCGACACTACAATGGTGGGCACCAATTGCGTAACATCAGTCTCAGCAGGAAGCACGAAAGAGATTCTACGGGCAATTTCATCAATGGCGCCATCCGCCTCCAACGCATCGAAACGGAACGACAGTATGCTTTTTTCGTTGTCGGCGTCGTGAACCACTGCCTCCACCATATACTGTGCCGTGGTACCATTCATGGCAGTGACAGTGTAATAGACAGGATTGGTGAAGTCTTGGGCCACGCCCGATTCGGGTTCAATGGTGGCGTAGTTTGAAATGATGATAGTCGGCACCAGATGGGTCACATCCGTTCCAGCAGAAAAATCCAATCTAACTATCTTGGTATCTTCGTCAATAGTGCCATAAACACTATCCACTTTAAACGTCAAAATAAACTTTTCGTCTTCAGCGCCTTGGATATATGGTTCCTCCTCAACATCGCAGGCATTCATGAACAACATGGCGGCCAGCAATGCCATACCTATTCTTAGTATTTTATTCATTGTTCTAATCATTGGGTTTAAATATCAATTAAAAACTCGTTGAAACGGTCAGCGAAACACCACTTGAGGCAGGCACCGTGCGGCACACGCCGCCTACGCAAACCACGCCTTCGCTCTGGCGACCGGCACTCAACATGACACGGGTGGCATCATGGATATAAGTGACCGTACCCGTGAAATAATGGTCGCGGTATTCCTCGACAGGGTTACCGTAGTTCCATTTGTCGGCAACAGAGAACGACCAATGCGGATTGATGGAATACTCGAGTAAGGCAGCTGCCCAGTCGCCACGCTTCTGGTAGTCTTTCTTCTCGCTTTCATCATACTCATAGCCTTTGTGGACTTCTTTCTCCCATAAGCCTTGCAACTCAAGACGCAAGCTTTGTTTCTTGTTGATCTTATAAGTCACGTCCATGAAACCGATATTGGCCTGCACAACAGGAGCGCCGGCATGGCCTTCGATGGTCTCAATGTCGTAATACAGGTTGATGTATTGTGCGGTAAGATGCCAGTCCTTGCTAATCTTCTTGTCGATCTCAAAATTGATATCGCGGAAGAAGCGATGGTCGCTAACGGCAAAGAACTTGGAAGTGTAGCCCAAGGTGCCGGCTTGGTTCAGTGCCATCGTGTTACCATACTTGACGGAATCGCGGACGATGTCGTTCACCTGGCTCATGTTAAAGGCAAGCTTGGTGCCATATTTTCCGCCAAGAGCCGTGCCCTTAGGGATGGTGTAATTCACCTGCAGCTGGGCAGCCATCTCACCATTGGGTTGCGTCGAATAGGTGTACATCGAAGGCAAACTATGCGTGTGCGTGTAGTTGATAGGCGGGATGAAGTTGATGTCGAGGTCGTTTTGCTTGCCTGTATACATCGATTTGAAACTCATGTTATCGACACGTTTCACCTGAAGAACGGCGCCAAAGCCTTTCTGTGAATAGCTCAACGATGACAATAGGGCGCGGCCTTCCTTATAGATGAAGTTGTTGATAGCCGACGGGTCGTTGATCTTATAAGCATATTCGGTGCTGAAAGCCCAGTTGCCATAGCCCAAGTTGACGCGAGCAGCTGCAGCACTCACGTTTTCGGGGATGTTATAGAACGAGCTTTGGTCCTCCTGTTTCTTGCTGACAAAGCTGCCGCCCATGCTCATCTTGAATGCAGCGTCATTAAGCGAAGCTATGCTCTGGTTGAGGTCCCACTCGGCATCCACACCACGCACGATGCCACGGTAGTCATCGGCATTGAAATCACGTTCGAGATAAGGTGCCCAGAAATAACGCTGACGGCCGTAAAGTCCTTTCAATGTCACGCCATGGGTGGGGCGCACCACCACGCGCGCACCGCGTAAAGCGTTATCCATGCCCAGCGACCATTCCTCATAAGTACGGAATGTCAAACCGCTGCCAAACTGGTCGTAGATGTCGCCCACGGTCATGCCGATAAAGCCGTTGTCGTAGGTGGCGAAGAAATTCGCCAATCCCACACCATTCAATTCGGTACGGAAACCATTCAACTCAGGCAAAAATGCCTCGAAACGCATGCCAGCCGAGAAATTGCCATTGGTGTAGTTCACCTTGCCGAAGCCGTTGATGCCGAGTTTTTTGCCGTTGAGGTCGGCGATGCCGATACCATCATCCAGCATATAATACTGGGCGTCGGTTTGGAAGCTGCCGCTCACCTGGGCATTTTCAATAAAGTCCTGTGCATTTGCCACAAGACCCATCAGGCATAAAGATACAAACAATAGTAAGCTTCTTCTCATATTACAATGGTATTAATCCAGCAAGGGGCTTCCCCCGAAATCGGGAAAAGCCCTATGCAGGAGATGTAATTATTTACTTTTTCTTCTTGGCGACTTTCAGAATCTGTTCGTACAGTTCGTCTTCCCCACCCTCGATGTAGCCAGTGTGCTGATAAACGAGCTTTCCGTTGCCATCAAACAGGAAGGTGTGAGGTGGGTTGCTCACGTTCATAGCGCGTTTGAGGTCACTGTTGACATCGAGAAGGATCTCGAAATCCCAACCCTTGCCTTCAACGACGGGCTTCACCTTGGCGGTGGAACGCGAGTCGTCGATGGAGACAGCGTAGATTTTCACGCCCGTCTCATCCTGCCAATCCTCATACACGTCATTCAAGGCATTGTGTTCCTTGATGCAGGGACCGCACCAGGTGGCCCAGAAAGTGAGGACGATGGGCTTGCCGTTGTTCGACAACTTAGAAATGTTCACGTTCTTACCGTTCAGATCCTTCAAGGTGACATTCGGTAGGTCCGATTTCGATTGTGCATGAAGGCCTGTCGCGATCAGAGCCATCAGCAAAAGTGTCATTAGTTTTTTCATTGATTCAAAATTTAATATTCAAGATTTAAAATTCATTTTCTTCAAGTTGACAATATATTTCAAGAAGCTTGCAGTATTTTTCAGCCCTAATGGACACCTTCTTGATGACATTCGGGATCAAAACACACTCTCCTGCATTTACAAAAACCGCGCCATTCTCCCAATTCAGCGAAAAATTCCCTTCCAAAGCCATCAAAATCACAAAGGAATCGAGGTTAGAATAGTCCTTCTCCATCTCGCCTTGCAGTTGGAGGAGACCCGTCACAAAATATTGGGAATCGACGACAGGAACGGTCTTGTTCATCAAGTTAGGCACCTCGATTCTATACTTGTCAGGGATGCCAAAGTCGATGGCTTCGACCGACTGCGGGACGTGGAGTTCGCGACGCATGCCAGCCACGTCGATGCGGTCCCAGTCATAAATACGATAGGTGACATCGCTGGTTTGCTGGATTTCGGCCACCATGATGTCAGGGCCCAAAGCATGGACACGCCCGGCAGGGATAAAGAAAGCATCGCCAGCAGTCACCTTTTCGTAATTTAACACATCACGCAAAGTGTTGTTTTCCATCACTTTGACATAGTCGGCACGCGTCATCTCACGATTGAAGCCCATGACGAGTTCAGCGTCTTTGTCGGCCTGCATCACATACCACATCTCTGTCTTGCCATTGCCCAAGCCGCGTTTCTCGGCCAGCTCATCGTCGGGATGCACCTGCACCGACAGCCAGTCGTTGGCATCGATGATCTTAAGGAGCAACGGGAACTGCTCGCCATACTTATCGAAGACGCTCTCCCCTACCAAGTCACCCATGAAGGTTTCCACCAAGTCGTTGATTTCGTCGCCTTCGAAGTCGCCATTGGCTATCTCGCTCTGTTCATCCCACAAGCCCGAAAGCAGCCACACCTCACCGCAGTTGGGCAACGGGCCATAGTCAAGGCCAAGTTGTTCCTTGATCTTGCGCCCACCCCATATCTTGTCCTTAAAGATAGGCTTGAACTTAAGGGGATAGAGTACGGTTTGCATTGTGCTTCTGAAATTTGGTGGCAAAGATAAAACAATTCTTGGAACGACCGACTTCGCCTAAATGAAAAAACCGTACTTTTGCAAGAAAAGAAAAACCGCCATGCAAAACCTCATAGAACTACGCCATATCCTCCATGCCCATCCCGAGCTTTCAGGACAAGAAACCTTGACCAACAGGATTTTGAACGAATGGGTGAAACAGACCCGGCCCGACCTGCTCATTGAAAAAATCGGCGGCCATGGTTTGGCTGCAGTCTATAGGGGCGCAAAGCCTGGCAAGCGCATCCTCATCCGTGGCGACATCGACGCGTTGCACATCCCCGAGCCGAACGACATTCCTTATCGTTCACAAAACCAAGGCGTCTCCCACAAATGCGGCCACGACGGCCACGCCACCATCCTCTGCGGCTTGGCGCAATGGCTCGGCGAACAACGTCCTGACCAAGGCGAGGTGGTGCTGCTCTTCCAGCCCGCCGAGGAGACCGGACAAGGCGCACAAGCCATCCTCAGCGACCCGCAATTCGAGCAAATCAAACCCGATGTGGCCTACGGGTTGCACAACCTACCTAGTTTCGAGAAAGGTAAAATCATGGTGAAGGAAGGCTGCTTTGCAGCTGCATCGTTCGGTCTGAAACTCACCTTCGACGGCCGCACCGCACATGCCTCTCAGCCCGAGACGGGCCATAGCCCTTCTGAATTGCTTGCCCAGCTCATCCATCATCTGGAGAAAAAACGCGAGCAGCTGAAGGCCGTGAAGCCTTTGACGACTTTCGTCATCACCCATGCCACACTTGGCGAGGAGACCTTCGGTGTCGCCCCCGGTCATGCCGAGATTTGGCTCACCCTGCGCAGCTTCAACGACCGCAACCTGGAACTGATGTCGACGGAAATCATCGAGTTCTGCCGCGCCAGGGCCAAAGACCATCTCTTTGACTTCAACTTCTCAATGCACGAAGCCTTCGCCGCCACCAACAGCGGCCCCAACTGCTTGAAAACCATTGAACAAGCTGCAAAGAACCTTGAATTAAATCTCGGCCATTTGGAAGAGCCTTTCCGTTGGTCGGAGGACTTCGGTAGGTTTGGGAGCGTCTGTCCTATCGGTTTCTTCGGTTTGGGTTCGGGCTTAGAACAACCTGCCCTGCACGACCCGATGTTTGACTTCCCTGATGACATTTTGGAAGTGGGGATGGGGATGTTTTGGGAGATTATCAGATTAACCTTAGAATCTCCCCAATAATCGCCCTCGAATAGGCATTCGCCACCTCGACGATAAACTTATTGAAATCGACACGTGCATTGTGGTCGGCGGTGTCGCTGATAGTGCGTATGACCGTGAATGGGACATTAAACTCCAAGCACACCTGCGCCACAGCAGCGCCTTCCATCTCGACGCAGAGCACATCGGGCAGCAACCCGAGGATTTCCTCGCGTTTCTGGTTACTGTTGATGAACTGGTCGCCGCTGGCGATGTCGCCGAAATACAAGCTCGGAGCCAAATTAAACTCCTTCACGGCCTCCTCGCCTACCATATTCTCCACGCCTTTGTTCAACAGATTCGTCACTGCCTTACCTGCCAGCTCAGTCAGGTCAGAATCACTGCTGACATAGATACGATTAAGCAAAGGTAGCTCGAAGCGCGAAATCATGGGGCGAGCGTCAAGGTCATGCTGGACAAGGCGCTTTGAAATCACAATGTCGCCCACCTTAAGGCCATCGGCCAAAGCCCCTGCTGTGCCGATGAAGATCAAGTCCGTCACAGCAAACTCCTGAACCAACAAAGTAGCGGTGATGGTGGCCGCCACCTTACCCCATTTGGAGAAAGCTACCACACAGCGCACGTTACCGATTTTGCCCACTACAAACTCACGGTTGGCGATTTTTACGATGGTTTTTTCCGTCAAAAGAGCTTTCACTTCGTCGATTTCCTGCGCCATAGCGCCGAGTATGCCTATATTTCTCATCGTTTGTATTTTTTGAGTTGCAAAAATAAAAAATCTTACCTTTGCAAAAATTTATCAAATGAAGAAGATTTGCATCTTTTGCGGCAGCAGTATGGGTTTCGATCCGATTTATAAGGAAAAAGCCGCTGAATTAGGTCGTGTGCTGGCCGACCACGGCTGCGAGCTACTCTATGGTGGTGGCAGCGTGGGCCTGATGAAAATTGTGGCCGATGTGATGATGGAACGCCACTGCAAGGTAATCGGCACCATCACCCAGCACCTGTTAGACATGCGCGTGGGGCATCCCGAGATTGACGAACTGATTGTGGTGGAGACCATGGCCGAACGAAAGAAAATCCTTGAGGACATGGCCGACGGCTTCATCGCCCTACCGGGCGGCATCGGCACCATGGACGAGTTCTTCGAAGCCTACGTACTCAGCCAGCTGCGTGTCTTCGACAAACCCGTCGCCCTCTACAACGTGAACGGATACTACGATGGCCTCGTGGATTTCATCGGCCACATGGCCAATGAAGGATTCATGCGCAAGGAACATGCTGAGAACCTCATCGTGAGCAATGACGCGAAGGACCTTTTGGCAAAGATGGAACAATTTCAGCCTGCGGATGTGACAAAGTGGGTGGTGGAGATCAAAGAACAAGTGAAATAGTTTAGAGTTTAAAGTTTAGAGTTTAGAGAATATGATCATTATTGGAATAACAGGGACGCTGGGCGCTGGCAAAGGCACCATCGTCGACTACCTCGTCAAGGAAAAGGGCTTCGTGCATTACTCGGTGCGGGCCTACATCACAGAAGAATGTCAACGCCGCGGGCTTGAAGTGAACCGCGACACATTGACCATGGTGGGCAACGACTTGCGCGCCGCGCATTGTCCGAGCTACATCACCGACCAGCTCTTCAAGCGTGCCAAGGCTGAGGGCAAGAACGCTGTCATTGAGAGCGTACGCACGCCGGGCGAGATCCACTCGCTGCGCGAGAAGGGCGAGTTCTACCTCTTCGCTGTCGATGCCGACCGTAAGATCCGTTACGACCGCATCTACCTCCGTGGCTCGGAGACCGACCACATCGACTTCGACACCTTCGTAGCCAACGAGGAGCGCGAGATGACAGCCACCGACCCCAACAAACAAAACCTCGGTGCCTGTATCAAGGAGGCCGACTTCGTCTTTATGAACGACGGCACCATCCCCCAGCTGCACCAACAGGTGGAAAAGGTGCTGACGCAGTTGCATGTGCGCCCTTCGTGGGATGATTATTTCCTCAACCTTGCTGATACCGTCAGCGAGCGTGCCACCTGCAACCGTGGCCGCAGCGGCTGCGTCATCGTAAAGGACAAGCAAATCCTGGTGACGGGTTATGTAGGCTCGCCTAGAGGTCTGCCGCACTGCGACGACGTGGGGCACCTCTTCCGCAAGGTCATCCACGACGACGGCAGCGTCACCCAACACTGTGTGCGCACGGTCCATGCCGAGCAAAACGCCATTTGCCAAGCCGCCCGTAGAGGTATTGCTTTGGATGGCAGCACCCTCTATTGCCGCATGACCCCCTGCCGCACCTGCGCCATGCTCATCATCAACTGCGGCATCGTCCGCGTAGTGTGCGAACGCCGCTATCACGACGGCGCCGAGACCGAAGAAATGTTCAAGCAAGTGGGCATCAAGTTGGAATACAAATACGATGAGGTGCAGCAGTACGAGGGACAGCGGTGTTAAACCTTCTTTCCCACAAAACGCACCACCAGCCACAAAACGGCAAAGCCCGTCAGGAAAGCCACCCACGAAGGCAAACCCAAAGCAGTAGGCAACACGCCTATCAACAAGGCTACACCACCTACGGTGAGCGCATATGGCATTTGCGTACTGACGTGTTGCAAATGGTTGCAACTTGAGGCCAGAGAACTCATAATAGTCGTGTCGGAAATAGGTGAACAATGATCTCCCATGACGGAGCCTGCCAATACCGAGGCCACCACATTGTAGAACAAAGGCATCGTGGCGTCAACAGACATGCCTCGCCCTTGGCAGAGCAGCCACGAAGCCGGCAAAATCAAAGGATAGAGAATAGCCATAGTACCCCATGAAGTACCCGTTGAGAAACCTATCAAAGCAGCCAAAAGGAAAGTCAGCACAGGCACAACAGTAGGCGACAGAGACCATTGCACTAACAGTTGTGAAACGAATTCGGCTGTATGCATATCCTTCGTTACCAAAGCGATAGACCATGCCAAGGTCAGAATAAGCACCGCGTTGAACATGGCCTTGAAGCCTTCGACCATCTCTTCCATGATCTTTCCAAATTTCATGTCGCCCCGTAGCATTGTCATCACAATGGCAGTGAGCAACGACAGCACAGAAGCCCAAAGCAAGGCCTTGTAAGAATTGGCTGCACCTATAGTTGCTGAGAGTTCGGAGAAGAAGCCTGTCTCGGCTTGCCAAACAGAAGCATCGTAACCCGTGGCTATCAGACCGATGATGGTGCCAAAAATCAACACAGCTAGCGGAATCAAGGCATCAATGATATGGGCAGGTCTCGACACCCCATTGGTCATCTCAATTTCCATGGCAGAGGCATTGCGCGCCTTGCGTTCAGCCTTCAGCATAGGGCCAAAGTCACGCCCGCTAAAGATGATCATCAGCACGAAGCCAAGGGTAAGGAAGGGATAGAAACTGTATACCAAGGAATGGAAAAACACCGAATAGGCAGATGCTTCCAACCCAATGGCGCGAATACCATCCTGAATGTAACTCAGCTCAGCCCCAATCCAAGTAGTCACGAAAGCCACTGCCACGACAGGGGCCGATGTAGAGTCTACGATATAGGCCAACTTCTCGCGCGACACCTTCAATTTGTCGGCAACAGGACGCATGGTGTTGCCCACCACCAAAGTATTGGAATAGTCGTCGAAAAAAATGCAGAGGTCCATCAAAAAGGTCATCAGCTGACCCGAACGGGGGCCATGTGCCCGTCGCGACAGCCAATTAACCACGCCTTGCATGCCGCCATTTACGGTGATGATGCGCACCATGCCACCGATAATCAAGGTGAAGACAATGATTGTCACATGGTCGGCGTCAAACAACGAGCCCACGACATAGGTGTCAACCACGCGAAGCAGGCCGCCGCCCAAAGCCGAAGCCGGACTTGCCCCTCCATACAAGGCCATGAGGAAGGTACCCGTCAAGATGCCTACAAAAAGCGATGAAATCACCTCCTTAATAATTAAAGCCATCACAATAGCCACCAAAGGCGGAAGAATTGACATCCAAAGCGGCATAGGGCCAACAACAGGGCCTAAGGCATACAACAGCGCCATGCCCAACGCCAATACTAGCACAAGTGCCAAGCCAATCCATTTCTTTTTCATAGGCATCAAATGTGATACAAAAATAGCATTTTTTACAAAAACATGCTTCTCAAAACCATTTTGGCCTTATTTTTGCACACGATAATAGAATGATTACACTAACACCGTAAACAAACACATCATGAAGAAAGCATTAGCCATTGCATTATGTTGCATCACAATTCTGTTCTCTGCCTGCCAAAAAGAAAACAACAATAAAAGATTCATCGGAAACTATAAAGGAACGGCATGGGTATCAGGCACCTATGATGCCAACGTCCCAAACATCGGACCCATGCACCAAGAATTCACTGACCAAGCATTACCCGTTGAACTTCAACTGAACGAGGGAGAGAATTCAAAAGAAGTGACTGGCATTTGCAAGATTGAAGACCAGGAAATCCCATGCAAAGGTACTGTCGACGGCAATATCGTCACCTTCACAGCCGTCGATGAAGTCGTCACCATCGACTACAATGCGGGAGGCTTCAATTTATCACCAGAAATGAAAATGACATACGACATCAAAGGAACACTGTCAGATGGCACACTCACACTCGACGGCAACTGCTCTGGCAATGGAACCGTCAGCATCATGTTCTCTACTGCCACGCTCAATATGAACGCCACAATGACGGGAAGTTTGACCCAAATCCGATAAACGGAAACATCTTCTTAGCAATAAAAAAAACAGCCCTGTTATTGGGCTGTTTTTTTATTGTAGCGGGGGGAGGATTCGAACCTCCGACCTCCGGGTTATGAGCCCGACGAGCTGCCTCTGCTCTACCCCGCATCGTGCGAAAAACCTCGGAAAACAAAAAATTCGCTCCCGAAATCGGCTGCAAAGATAATAATTTTGTTTCTTTGCAAGGCAAAAAACAGGAAATTTTTTTCACTATGACGCATAAAGCAGGTTATGTCAACATTATAGGGCGTCCAAACGTAGGCAAGTCCACCCTTATGAATCAACTCGTTGGAGAAAAAATCTCCATCATTACCTCGAAAGCACAGACCACACGCCACCGCATCTTGGGCATCGTCAATGGCGACGATTTCCAAATCGTCTTTTCTGACACACCAGGCATCATCAAAGACCCAGCCTACAAGATGCATGAAGTGATGAACCAATTCGTCAACGTGGCCCTCATCGATGCCGACCTCATCCTTTTCGTCGTCGACATCACCGACAAGAAAGTTGAGGAAAAAACGGTGGAGAGGTTAAAGACCATCGACATTCCTGTTTTCGTGCTTATCAACAAAATCGACCTATCCAACCAAGAGGCCGTTGAACAAGCTGTCGAAACGTGGCGGCAGACCCTACCCAATGCCACGGTGTTCCCGCTTTCGGCACAATATGGCGCCAATGTGGAGTTCATCTTAAAGCAGATTCTGGAGAAACTTCCCGAATGCCCTCCTTACTTCCCCAAGGATGAACTCACCGATCGTTCGATGCGCTTCTTTATCACAGAGATCATCCGTGAGAAGATTTTACTCAATTACCAGCAGGAGATTCCTTATTCCGTCCAAGTCGAGGTGGAGAGCTACGAAGAAACCGAACATCACATCCATATTCGTTCCGTGATCTATGTGGCTCGCGATTCGCAGAAGGCCATCATCATAGGCAAGGGCGGTAGTGCCATCAAGAAACTAGGCATGCAGGCCCGCACTGACATTGAGGAGTTTACAGGAAAGAAGATTTTCTTGGAATTGTTCGTAAAGGTTGATAAAGATTGGAGAGATAATGAAGCCGAGCTGAAACGGTTTGGCTACGAAGCATAAAACAGTGAGGAGTGAGAAGTGAGAAGTTAGGAGTGAGAAGTTAGGAGTGAGAAGTTAGGAGTGAGAAGTGGAGGTGATGACAAAAAACTCCTCACTCCTAACTCCTCACTCCTAACTATTTATTATTTTTGCAGCCCAAAACAAAACCATCAAAGAAATGTCAAACATTGTAGCAATTGTGGGGAGACCCAATGTGGGAAAATCGACTTTGTTCAACCGTCTGCTGAAGCAGCGCATGGCCATCGTGGAAGAGACGAGTGGCGTAACGCGTGACAGGCACTACGGCAAAAGCGATTGGAACGGAAAGGAATTCACCGTCATCGACACGGGCGGTTATGTGGTAGGGTCAGACGACATCTTTGAAGAAGAGATCCGCAAGCAAGTGGATTTGGCTATCGAAGAGGCCGATGTCATTGTATTTGTGGTGGACGGACGCGAAGGCGCACACGTCCTCGACGAGGATGTAGCGGTCATTTTGAGGCAACAAAAGAAGCCCGTCCTGCTAGCTGTCAATAAGATAGACGAGCCGAACAAAGAAATCTTGGCAGGCGAGTTTTACGCCTTAGGCCTGGGCGAGCCCTACCCCATGTCGGCCATGACCGGTACAGGTACTGGCGAGCTCCTCGACAAGGTATGCGAGCTCCTGCCCTCCGACACCACCGACTTCAACACAGACCTACCCAAATTCACCGTGGTGGGCCGCCCCAACGTAGGTAAGTCGTCTCTGATCAACGCCTTCCTCGGCACCGACCGTCATATCGTTACTGATATAGCAGGCACCACTCGCGACAGCAACTACACACGCTACAACGCTTTCGGCATGGAGTTTATGCTTGTCGACACCGCCGGGCTTCGCAAAAAGAGCAAAGTGGAAGAAGACATTGAGTTTTACAGCGTGTTACGCTCCATCCGAGCCATTGAGGACTGCGATGTGGCCATCCTCATGCTTGACGCCCAAAACGGTTTTGAAGCGCAAGACATGAACATATTGCGTCTCATCGAGAAAAATAAAAAAGGCTTGGTGCTGGTAGTCAACAAGTGGGACCTCGTGGAAAAGGATTCTAACACCCACCTGCAATTCGAGAACTACATTCGCGAGAAGACAGCGCCTTTTAAGGACTATCCCATCATCTTCACTTCCGCCATCAACAAGCAACGCATCTATAAAGTGCTGGAAACCGCACACAAGGTATACGAAAACCGCGAGCGCCGTATCCCCGTGCGTGAGCTCAACGACAAGATGTTGGAAATCATCAACTCCGTGCCGCTACCCACAGCATCACGTGGACGTTTCCTGCGCATCAAATACATCACCCAACTGAAAGGCATGACACCCCAGTTCGTGTTTTTCTGCAACCTGCCAAAAGACGTGAAAGAATCGTACAAACGCTTCTTGGAGAACAAGTTGCGCGAAACGTGGGACTTCAACGGCGTACCGATTCAACTTATCTTCAAAGAGAAATAATGACCGAAGAAGAGAACATCGTCAGAATGGACAAATGGCTGTGGGCGGCGCGTCTCTTTAAAACGCGTTCGCTGGCTGCCGATGCCATCAAAGGCGGCAAAGTGAAGGTGGACGGCAATCCCGTCAAGCCCTCACGCGAGGTAAAAGAAGGCGATGTCATACAAGTGCAAATCGACCAATTGCACAAAGTTGTAGAAGTGAAGACAGTCATCAAAAACCGTGTCTCGGCCAAACAAGTGCCAGAGATTTACAACGACCTTACGCCCAAAGAAGAATACGAACGCATCGAATTCATGCATGCCTATAAAGCCGAGTGGCGTGACCGAGGCGCTGGCCGTCCCACCAAGAAAGAGCGGCGTATGATTGAGAAAATGAAAGATGACATGTAAACCATGAAGAAAGTGCTATTTATAGTGCTTTTGCTTGGCACGACCTTACTGCTGTCGGCTCAAGGACGTTATGTAGAGCCCTCCTTCCGATATGCCTACCACATCCCTTTCCCACTTTACGCCGACTACCCTGTATATGGCGCCGACTTACGTATCGGACAACAGACCGATGGCTCCCAGGCTTGGGAATCGTTCTTTAACTATCCCTGTGTCGGCATTGCTTTCCGTATGGAACACCATACCATGAAAGATTATTTCGACGAAGAAAGCCAGAAATTCATTGACCTGGGCAACAGCTATGCCGCCTTTGGTTATTGCAACGGGCACCTCTTCAGTCGTCCAAAGTTCCAATTCGACTACACATGGGGCATCGGTATGGCATATTGGCCCAAAGGCCACAACCGCCTCATCAGTTCGCCTCTCACCGTACACCTCACGGTCGACTTCGGACCCGTCTTCAAACTCAACGACAACTTCGACCTGTTTCTGCGTGCCAGTTTCTCCCATGCCTCAAACGGCGCCCTGCGAGTGCCCAACAAAGGCGTTAATGTGCTGGGCGGACAAGTAGGCCTGCGCTACTTCCCAAAAGGGCGCGCCAACATTAAGTACGATAAAGAGTACCCATTCGAGAAATACAACCTTATTTATATGCTTGACGGTATCGGTGTGCGTGAGTCTAACACCATCACAGGACGCTATTGCATAGGAAATACCTTTGAGGTCGGATATTCTCGAGCCTTCCATCCCTGCTTCCGCTATGGTGGCGGCATCGATGTGCTTTACACTGGAGAGAATCAGGTGATGTATGAATACAACCATGCCGAAGACCAATATAAAGCTGTTGACGCATTCAGCATCGCACCCTATGTTGCAGGAGAATTGTGCTACGGCCGATTCATCGGGCATCTCTCTTTTGCGTATTACCTATGGCAACCCGCAGAGTATTTGCCTAAACATTATCAAAAATACTACGAGCGCCTGTCTTTTCGCTACCATTTTGGGAAAAGCAGAGCATTGTTTGCTGGGGTCGGAATGAAAGTCCATGCTTCCCGCATCGATTACATCGAATGGACTGTAGGCGCTGACCTTTGGAAATGGTAAAAAAAATAGAGACGCGCCATGGCACGTCTCTAAAAAGATTATCCGTTCAAATTCGGATTACACCATCAGTGCGCCAACGAGGCCCAAGATTGCGTAGAACTCAGGAAGAGCGGCGTAGATCAGCGTGTTGGTGAACACATCGTGACCTTGGCTCACGCCAACGATGCCATTAGCGCAAACTTGGCCTTGACGAATAGCCGAAATCATGCAGACCAAACCCACACAGAGACCCACACCAAAGATGATGAGACCTTGTGTCGGATCCGCTTTCAACTTGCTCAGCAGCATAAAGAATGCCACGAAGCCATAGATACCTTGGGTGGCCGGCAGAGCCGACAACACCATGAAATTACCCGATGCTTCAGGACGTTTCTTTAAACCGCCTTCAGCGGCATTGCCTGCCGTTGAAGTACCGATTGAACTACCGATACCTGCCAAAGCCAAAACGAGGCCGAGGCCGAGATAACCTAAAATTGTTGCTAGCATAATTTTAATATTTTAATTGTTGATTTGTTTAATTTTCATTGTTTTGTGTAAGAGGTTTATATCTTCTTCCAGAGCCTTCATAACCAGAGTTTTTGAAGAACTCGAGGAAGTTGAGTCGCAAGGGATGCACAAAGGCGCCCAACACGCACATCGCGACGTTCAAGGTGTGACCAATCACCACAATAAGGATGAAGGCAATCCAACGGGCGCCGCCGTCACCTAAGGCCTGCACGCCGATAGCATTGAAGGCCTCACCGAGCTTGGCACCCGCAAGACCTAAAGCATACAGACGCAGGTAACTAAGCACGTCGCCAAGCAAACCCGTTGCTGTGTTGTAGGTCTCCCACAAGCCCGAGCCCACATTGAGCAAAGGATTGCGGTGCAAGTCGTTTAGGAAGAAAATGCCTAAAGCCGACAAGCAGCCAATGACAATGACAATCCACTTCGTCAGCGCCTTGTCCATCACACCCATCAGAGCAAGACCACCCACAATGACACCACCCACGATGAGCAAAGTCCAACCCCAGGTACTCAAGGAGTTGGCAAAGCCCTTAACCTTGGTACTCTGATAGGTCTTCACAATCATGGCGAGACAGATGTGCACGATACCGACGAGCAGTGCCAGCACCATCGTGCCGTCATAGCCGGCAATCTGAGAAGGCAACATACATTTCTTCACAGCATCGGGAATCCACTTCCACTCGAGCATATCCATCGAGAAGAAAGTATGGAACAACAAGCCGACCACAGTGGTGGCGATGCCCAAAGTAATGCCCAATGGCGCAATCTTCGGCAGTTTCTTCTTCAAAGCCAGACCAGCCAAGATGAGCACAAGGCCATAGCCAGCATCACCCATACAGAAGGCGAAGAAGAGCATAAAGAAGATGGAGATGAACACCGTCGGGTCAAACTCATCGTACTTGGGTCGACCGTACATATCGGTCAGCATCTCAAACTTCGATACAAACCAGTTGTTTTTCAACTTAATAGGAGGGTTGTCGTCCACCTTGGCTTCATCCACCAAGAAGAATACTTTCTCATCCTCCAGCATCTCTCGTAGTGCGGGCTCTGTCTCGACAGGAGCAAACCCCTCGAACACGGTGATGTAGTCCTCGGCGGCCTTCTCGCCCGCAACATGCGCAAGATGCAAGTCGAGTTTCGACAGGGTCTTGTCCATCTCGGCTTGCAGCACCGGCTCATGCCATTTCAACTGGGCCAAACGATGCTCTTTCTCTTTCACCTGTGCCTCCAAATCGGCAATCTGCTTCTCAATGGTGGCAAAATCGCAGTCGGGAGCGGGAAGTTCCTTCAGCGGGAAGTCGTAGTCGTCGGAATCAGACACAACCACGAAATAACTGTATCCACCGAGGTTCGAAATCTCGCTCAGTGCATATTGTTCCTTCCATTCAGGGTCAATAGCCTTGGCCTTGTAGAAGTGGAGCTTAAGACCCGTTTCCTTGAGGCGATCGAAGCTCTTGGCATCGAACTGTCCCCAAGGAACCAACTCATCAGCGTCCTTGCGAAGTTGCGGCAGCTGGGCTTCGATGGCTTCCTTGTCGCGCATGGTCTCCATTACCTCCACAGCGAAATCAGTCGGCTTCTGACCTGGGTCATCGGCCTTTTCGATCTCTTTCAAAGCCGAAATAGCCTTGCGGTAAATCTCGGCACGTGCCGACAGCTTCTCCGATTTCTCGTCGATGGGCTTCATGGAACGTGTGATGTCGACCACACCTACCGATTGCAGCTTCTCCAAGAAGGCATCGGCATCGCCGCTCAGCAGGATGAAATCATATTTCGTCATTTCAGTTACCATGGGCTGCCTCCTCTTCTTCTGCTATGTGTTTGTTTTTCACGATTTTCTGGGAGGCTTTGGAGAGGTTCTCCTCGTCTTCCATATATCGTTTGATCTTACGTATGGCTTCGTTATAGCCAGGAATTTGCACCTTCTCGTANNTTGACTTTCTGCGTGGTCTTCTTCCGTTGGTAATCCAAAATGCGGCTTACTTCGGTATAGACCTCTGACTCAATGCCCAACTGTGCAAGGTTTTTCAAAATCTGCACACCGTCGGCATACCACATGGGCTTGGTGAAGAGGTTGATGTCCTTCACGTCGAACAGCACCTCCTCCAAGGCCGGCACGGGCACACCCGCAATCTTAACAGTCTTCAGCTTGACATCGGTCACCGA
>DBXU01000083.1:41675-41984 GCA_002310075.1 Bacteroidales bacterium UBA1204
CTGCTCTACAAGCCCCTCCGAACGCTGCTTGGCTTTCTTCACCTCAAGGCGCAGCGCACTCTCCTTGCTCTTCAACGTGGGCAGAGCACGAGTGCGCGTCTTGAGCTGCTTGTTCAGCTCGTTCAGTGAGGTCTTGTTATATTGGAATTTAATAGCCATGGTTTATGCTTTTTCTTTCCAGTATTTTTCAATGAGTTTTTCCTTCAGACCCGTCTCGGCCTTGGTGAAATACTTGCCAAACAACTCCCAGCCCGTGTCGAGCATCTCCTCGATGGAGATGTTGACGTCGATGGCCAGCAGGCGCGTGGC
>DBXU01000083.1:42028-42195 GCA_002310075.1 Bacteroidales bacterium UBA1204
TCGCTCAGGTCGAAGCCGTTCTCCAACTTGGTCTTGGCGTTGGCGGCGTCGGCATAGAGTCGCACCGAGGTGTTCATCACCGCGCTGTGATCCTCGCGGGTCTTCTTGTTCTGCACCAACTGTTTCAAACGCGACAGCGAACGGAACGGGTCGACGATGACCTTGCC
>DBXU01000050.1:0-5454 GCA_002310075.1 Bacteroidales bacterium UBA1204
TGTCCGCCGAGCATCGACTCGCCTTTTTCAGGCATGGGCATGATGCCAGTCTTGGCGACCTCTTCCGACATAAAGCTTGAGTATACCGAGAAACCAAACACGAATGGATATCCGTCGGCAAGGCAAGCGCGGATGTCGAACATGTTTGCATTGATGCGCCAATACGACAAGATCTGGTTGTCGAGAGCCGCCTCGTAACATTCTTTGGGCGGTTCTTTAGTGTATTTTGCGCCAGGTTTGGTGCTCTTCGAATAGGTCCAGTCTTTTTCGAGGCACACGCCTTGCTTGTTCAATGACTTTACTCCATCTCTCAGATAGGCACCGCTGTCTGACAACACGGTGTCCATCATCACGCGCTCGTTGTAATACAGGAAAAGCCTTGACAATCTTTTGGTTTTTTTCTGCCCTTGCAACCTTTTGCAACATTCCACGGCAGCAAGCAGCGAATTCGCCGTACAACTCCCCAGCTCGCCTTGGTTGAACACAGGCGGACAGATCTTCCTGAGGTCTACTTTCGACGGGAAATCGCTGGCACTACGTAATTTCATCGGAGCTTCGTAAACATAATCCCTCTCNNTCGGGAAGGTCGGGAAGCCATCCAAATTTATGCATTTTGAGAGCGGTTTCTTTGGGTTCTAGATTTTTGTTGGTCATGATATGCTATTTTATGGTGATATAGATTCTACAAGTGTTTAATGGTTTAATGTCTTTTTCCCAAGGCCTTTTTTCTTCGAGAACGACGATGGCTTGTCCTTCGGAAAGGGCTTTGATCTCAACCAAAACAGGAAAACTCTTCCCGAGAGGTTGCTTCTCGTTGTCTTTCGATGGCGTCTTTTTGGAGAGCTGCACTTTGACGCACTCGTCATTTGAGACGACCGACCATAGATATCCGCCTCCTTCATGACTTTCCAACTCAAAAGTACGAGTATCTCCGGCTTTTAGTTTGAATCTCTTTCTCATAGAAGTAGTGTTGTCGTGAATGGAACACATGATTTGGCACAAAGATAGGCTTTTTCTGAATCGAAGAGGCTTTTTACGACTTCTTTTTACAGTAGGATGCCATGATAGCACCGTCCTTGCCAAGTCTGACGCTCTTCCATCCGCTTTTCGATTTTAGCCAACACCTCATCATATCTGAGCTTCATCCAAGGCTCTGAAACCAAATAGCGCGGTGGCACCTCACCAGCGAAACGCTCGATGACGATTTTTGGGCTGAGCCGTTCGGCAAAGTCGATGACGAAGTCGATGTATTCCTCCAGGTTGAAGAGATGGAAATGTTCGGGATGTTCAAGGTATTCTTCGGCCATCGTGGTGCCTTTGAAGATTTGCAGTTGGTGGAACTTGACTGTGGTCAGGGGCAGTTGTGAAATGATGTCGGCGGCATCAAGCATCATGGCTTTGGTTTCTCCAGGCAGGCCGAAAATGAAATGTGCTCCACAGGGAATACCATAGTCGGCAGTTAATTGAATGGCTTTTTCCGCAGCGGCGGAGTCGTGGCCTCGGTTGACGCGTTTCAAAGTCTCATCGTAAACGCTTTCTACACCGTACTCCAGCATGACATAATGCGTTCTCTGTATCTCGTTGAGGTATTGCAAAAGAGCTTCGTCAATTAAATCTGGCCTCGTGCCAATGACGATGCCTGTGATTTCGGGTGATGCCAAAGCTTGGGCATAGATGTCTTTTAGCTCTTCAAGCGGTTTGTAAGTATTTGAGAACGGCTGAAAATAAGCCAAATACTTATTCGCTCTGCGATAACGCCTTTGGTGAAAAGCAATGCCTTCCTCGATTTGCTGTTTGATGGGCTTCTCGGGCCGACAATACGACGGGTTGAAGGCCTCGTTGCTGCAAAAAGTACAGCCCCCCGTGCTGATTATTCCGTCTCGGTTGGGGCAACTGAAACCTGCGTCGATGCTGATTTTCTGCACTCGACCTCCGAACTGCTTCGAGAAGTAGTTGCTGTAGCTGTTGAATCTTCGGTTGTCGCCCCAAGGATAGGTCATGGCATGGAATAATCTGGATTGTTTAAAAATGTCTCGTCCGTCAACGTGTTCAAGAAGGCTTTCAGATGGGCTTTCTCCAAATCGGTGAGCCGTACGCCTCCTTGCATCACATGGTGCATCAACGGACTAATGGTGGCCGAGTTTTTGACGCTGTCGGAATAGAAATTGATGACTTCGTCTAAGGTTGTGAAGCGTCCGTCGTGCATATAAGGTGTAGAAACGGCGATGTTGCGTAGGGCGGGTGCTTTGTAACAACCTTGATCCATGCTATTCCCTGTTATTGAAGCACGGTCTTCCGGGTCGTTGGATTCGGCATCCAAGCCGTTGTTGTAAAACAGGTTTGTCGTCATCAGAGCGTTACCACCGCCACCATGGCAGTGAAAGCAGTCGGCGCCGTCTTCGGTGACAAAGAGCAGGTAGCCCTCAAGTTCGTCTTGGTTCAACTGCTCCTCGCCGCGAAGATAACGGTCGAATTTGCTGTTGGAAGACACTAGGCTCCGCACAAACTGCGCGATGGCACGTTCGATGTTGACAAAGGTGATTTCGCGGCTGCCAAAGGCTTTCTCAAACAAAGGAGGGTAGTCCTTTGTGTTCTGTAAAAACCTGACCACCTGGTTGGTGTCTGCATCTATTTCCAATGGACTAGTGACTGCGGCCAACACCATGTCTTCCAAAGTGGCTACGCCGCCATTCCATCCCAATCCTGTGGTGTTCCATGCCAAGTTAACCAAGGGCAGCATGGCATGATGGGTGCCCGTCGGCGCACCGTATTCAAAGTTTTTCTCCTGATGGTGGCACGAGGAGCAGCTGCGGATGCCGTCCGTGCCGTCACGGCCAGAGAGGCGCGGGTCGTAAAACAGTTTCCTCCCCAAGGCGACGCCTTCTTCGGTCATGGGATTGTCGGATGGTATGTTGGTGAGAGTAGGGAAGAAGTAGGGCTGAGGCATGTCATAGGGTGACGTCTGATGTGTTGGCTTGTGCTCTGGTGTGCATGCCATCAACACCAGTAAAAGGAAAGGCAATATGAATCCTAGATGCCTCATGAGCGGTTTTTATTGCTTTCCTTGATTTGCTCGAGGGTGGCTTCTACGTTTTCCAAGGTCCAGAAATGAGGTTTTGGAGCTGCCTTCTGCATGAAGGCTCGAAAGCGCTTCTCGATTTGCGCTCCTTTTTTCATGGCAATATCGTTGTTGGTTTGGGTTTCTTCGTTTTGAAAGACTTTGAAGACATTGCTTCCGTTGATCTTGAGCATGCGTTGCGCTTCTTGGTTTTGCATGATGGCTCCACCCCATACGTTGAAGTCGTATGTGTGAGGCTGGCGGAACCAGTTGTCGATGATCATCGTCAGATTGATATGGTTCTCTGTATTGGCTTTCAGGCTGATGTCAACAGGCAATTCGACAGTGAAAAAATTATGATAAAACTGGCTGAGGTCTTCGTTTTGTCCAATGCCGAGATGGACATTCAGGGGCGACAAGTTGCCTTCTGCGTTAAGGTATTT
This sequence comes from Bacteroidales bacterium UBA1204, assembly GCA_002310075.1. The sequence continues at coordinate 3,502 of DBXU01000050.1, forward strand.
CCCGTTGAGTTTCATGTAATGGTATCCACCTCCAAGGGGCTCAGGCCAGAACATGTTGCTTTCCGGCGGGTTGTTGAACAGCCCTGTCTTGTTGTCATAGTTGTCCAAACCGAAGGTGAATCGAGCAGCCGTGTAGCTACCTGCCTGCACGGGCTGGATATGCAGCGACTGCGATTCTGGGATGTTGGTGTCGATATAGAAGACGCGGCTAATGTCCATGGTGTCCGACATGTTGCGCTGATGGAGTGTGATCCAGTCGCCGGAAGTGCTTTTCAGTTCGATGTTCGACAGGAACCACTGTACTTCGGTAATGAGAAAAGTATTGCCCGCCTCGTTGGTGTAACAAAGCGTGTCGCACAGTAATGGCTTATCATTGATTTGATAATCAACGATAATGTCGAGGTCGGCATTGCCTGACGTTTTGTTGCATGAGACAACCGCTGCCAATGCAAGTAATATGATAAACCACCGTGATGTCTTCATCTTTGCCGTTTTGGGTTGCAATGATACAAAAAATCTGCCAAAAATGTGTATTTTTGCGCTTTAATTTGAAATGCAATGGCAGAATTTAAGATTGGCGACAAAGTGAATTTCCTCAGCACGGTGGGCGGTGGAAAGGTTACGAAAATCATAGACTCACGCATGGTAATGGTCGAGGTGGACGATGGTTTCGAGATCCCGACCTTGATAACGGACTTGGTGCTTGACTATCGCTCTCAACCTGCCCAAACCAAGCAGCAACAGACGGTGGACAAAGTTCAAAAAGAGGTCCAAGGCCAGCAGCTTCTTGAACAGGAACAGGCGGAGGAAGCCCGTAAGGGCGAATTGCGTCGCCATGCCAAAGGCGTGGAGAAAGAAGGCGTTTATATGGCCTTTGTGCCTCACGAGCAGCAATGGCTTCTCACGGGACCACTCGACGTGGTGCTCGTTAATCATACGCCATACGAGATGTTATACACCTTCACTATCAAGGAGGAAGATAAGTTCGTCAATGTGGACTACGGACAAGTCGACAAGTATGAGAAAATCGTCATCGAAACCATCTCACGTGATGATTTGGAGTACTGGCTCAACGGCGTGGTGCAAGCCCTCCTGACAGCGGAAACGTTGGATTGTATGCTGCTTCCGGTGAATGTGCCGTTTTCATTACGTCCTGGACGTTTCTTTAAGGAAGGAAGCTATGTGCTATCAGGTGTGTTGGGTGAGAAGTCGGTGATGGTATGCCTCTCCGAACTTGTCGCTTTGAAGCACAACGATGGCGATTTTTCCAAAATCATGAAAGAAGGTGTTGGTGCTCAAGCTCCTGCCAAATCATTGGTGAAGCAGGATGCGCCCATCGACAAGCATAAGGTGGGTCCAGGTGAGGCTGTCGTCGATTTGCACATAGGCGAGCTGGTCGACAATATCTTAGGGTTGTCGAGTCATGACATGTTCAAGATCCAGACCGACTATTTTAAAAAGATGCTCGACAGTGCCATTGCCGCCGAATACAACAAGGTGACTTTTATCCATGGTGTGGGCAATGGCGTGCTGAAAAACGCCATCATCGAAGAACTGAAAAACTATAAGAACACCGAGAACCGTATGGCCAGCATTGCTAAGTTCGGCGTGGGTGCCATCGACGTAATCATCACTGAGAAGAAATAAAAAAAGCCAAGCTTAAGCCTGGCTTTTTGGTGAACCCGCTGGGAATCGAACCCAGAGCGAAGGAACCGGAATCCTTTATTTTATCCATTAAACTACGGGTCCGAGAAGTGGAGATGGAGGGAGTCGAACCCTCGTCCAAACAAGGAACCCCCATGCTTTCTACATGCTTATTCCGCTATTGGTTTTCGTGCCGTGTAAGGGAGCGAACGCCCTAAACGCGACCTTATCCCCTAAGTTTCGCCTTGCTGTCGGGGCTCCGACAAGACTATCCCGAAATTGATTAGCACCTCGTTCTCAGGCCGGAAT
>DBXU01000050.1:5478-18945 GCA_002310075.1 Bacteroidales bacterium UBA1204
CCCACCTTGTGAGCGGATTAAGCCAGTGATCTACTGTACTTCGATCAGGCAGCGAAAGCGTAGTTATTTTCGCCAATTACTTTTTTGCAGTTAAGATTTACGAGCTTCGCTGCGAGGCTCGGCATGCTTCCGTGACAATTCATCTTGCTGTCAAAACCGGTCACCCCCAATAAAGTGGAAAGTTGAAAACGGAAAACGGAAAGTTTAGTTTTCCGTTTTCCGTTCTCCGTTCTCCGTTTAANNTCAGGCAGCGAAAGCGTAGTTATTCTCGCCAATTAATTTTTTGCAGTCAAGATTAACGAGCGTCACTGCGAGGCTCGACATGCTTACATGACAATTCATCTTGCTGTCAAAACCATACATCCCCTTTGTTAGTTGAGAGTTTAGAGTTGAGAGTTTAGAGTCGTTGTCTTCAAAGAACGGGCTGCAAAAGTACAGCTATTTTTGATACCCTGCAATTTTTATTTCAACGGGCTACCGAAACGCACGACATCGTCTTTCGTGATGGTCTCACCGCAAAGGATGATGAGGCGTTCCACGATGTTGTGGAGCTCGCGGATGTTGCCTGTCCATTGGTATTGTTTAAGTGTTTCAAGGGCATCAGCCTCGTAGGTGGGTGCAGCCTTTCCCATGTTCTGCGCGATGTATGTAGTAAAGCTCTCTACCAACAGAGGTATGTCATCTTTGCGCTCACGCAAAGGCGGCACGTTGATGACGATGACGCTGAGCCTATGATATAGGTCCTCCCTGAAGTTGCCTTTTTCAATCTCTTCCTTGAGGTTTTTGTTGGTGGCTGCCAGGATGCGCACGTTTACGGGGATTTCCTTCTCACCGCCTACGCGCACAATCTTGTTTTCTTGCAGGGCGCGGAGCACCTTGGCTTGGGCCGATAGGCTCATGTCGCCGATTTCGTCCAAGAAAAGGGTGCCGCCATCAGCTAGTTCGAAGTCGCCTTTGCGCTGTTTGATGGCTGAGGTGAACGAGCCTTTTTCGTGACCGAACAATTGACTCTCGATAAGTTCTGAAGGGATGGCGGCGCAGTTGACCTCGATGAAAGGTCCAAAGCTGCGTGTACTGAGTTCGTGCAACTGCCGCGCTACAAGTTCCTTGCCGGTCCCGTTTTCGCCCGTAATGAGTACCCTCGCGTTGGTGGGTGCCACCTTCTCGATCATCTCCTTGACTTCCATCATGGGCGCCGACTGGCCTATCATTTCGTTCTGACGCTTCACGGCTTTCTTGAGCACCTTGTTTTCGGTTGCCAGATTCTTCTTGTCCAGGGCGTTGCGCAAGGTGATGAGCAGCCGGTTTAGATCGGGCGGTTTCTGTATGAAGTCGAAAGCTCCTTTTTTGATGGCATCGACAGCGGTGTCAATGGTGCCGTGTCCCGAAATCATGATGACGGGTGTGTCGGAGTCCTTCTTGATGGCTTCCAAGACTTCTATGCCGTCCATATCGGGCATCTTGATGTCGCAAAAGACAGCGTCGAAATCTTGTTCTTTGATGATTTGCAAGGCTTCAGGCCCCGAGCCGACGTCTTCCACTTGGTATTTTTCATTTTCCAAGATGTCGCGCAGGACACGGCGGATGGGGGCCTGATCGTCGATGATGAGTATCTTAGACATAAGGTCAATATTTGACCGCAAAGATAAAACTTTTTCTTATTTTTGCCTATCAAAAAGGAGAAGACATGAAGAAAATAATAGTATTAGCCACCTTGCTGTTTTCATTGCAGACTTGCCTGTTGGCTCAAGACTCCATTCCGGCGCCGACTACCTATCAGGTCAATGGAGTAGCTTTCAATATGGTGAGGGTTGAGAAGGGAGGCTATTGGATGGGTGCGCAACGGCTGGATACTTTGGAATTCAACTATGACCGCATGGCACAGACCGACGAGGTGCCTGTTCATCATGTAGCCATTCGTGAGGATTTCTATCTCGGCCAAACCGAGGTGACGCAGAAACTATGGAAGGCGGTGATGGGTTATAACCCCAGCGCAAAGAAATGCTCGAAGCGTCCCGTGACCAATGTGAATTATTTTGAGGTGCAGGAATTCCTGAAACGCATCGATAGCCTCACGGGCATGCATTTCCGCTTGCCTACCGAAGAGGAATGGGAATATGCCGCTCGTGGCGGTGCCAACGGGAAGCCTACGCTTTATAGCGGTGGCGACGAGGCCAAGAAAGTGGCGTGGCATAATGGGAATGCTAGACGCCTAAAAAAATGTGGCAAGAAGAATCCCAACGAATTGGGCCTTTACGACATGTCGGGTAATGTGTGGGAATGGTGCTCGTCGAAGTATCGTTACTATGACAAGGAACGTACAGCCGCCATGGGGAAAGATGCCGATATGTACATCATCCGTGGTGGTGCCTACCAACTCCCTGAAACGTCGTGTCGCGTGTCATGGCGTGGAAAACGCTTGCCAGGCCAAAAGATTTCATGCGGTGGCTTCCGCCTTTGCCTCGATGCCAAATATGTGAAAGAGGATAAGCCTGAAAGTGCAAAGGAATGAAAAATCCTCTCGGCATAGTAGCCCTTGTGTTGTTGTTATCGTTGGCCGGAATAGGGCAAGAAAAAGCAGCTATTCAGGTTAAAAATACTGATAATGTATTGTCATCCCCTTGGGCAGGTGGCCTCAACGCCTGCCAGTTCGGGCGTGTGGATCTTAATAGCGACGGTGTGAAAGATCTTGTCGTGTTCGACCGACAAGGAAATCGCTTGTCATGCTTTCTGAATAAAGGTGGTCACGGCGAGATCAACTATGTTTTTGCGCCTTCCTATGTCCGGTTTTTCCCTCACCTGACCGATTGGGTTGTCTTTGCCGATTATGATGGCGACGGACGAGAGGATCTCTTTACCTTTTCGAAAGGTTGGGCGGGGATGAAAGTGTACCGTAATGTTACTGATGAAGAAGTCGGCTTCGAATTGGTCGCCTATCCCTACTTGACTTCTTGGCAGGGTGGAGGCGAGGTGAACATCATCGCCACCAATGCTGACTATCCCGCCATTGTTGATCTTGATGGCGACGGCGACCTCGACATCCTTACTTTTGGCGTGTTGGGCACCTTCATCGAAAAACATCTCAATCTCTCGATGGAACGCTACGGTCACCGCGATTCCTTGGTTTTCGAAAAGACCGACTATTGTTGGGGACGTGTCGCAGAGAGTGAGGAAAACAATGAGATGTATTTGGATACCTGCCTTTTCGGTAAGTCGTTGATAGTTAAAGATGATAATCGTCATAGAGGCGCTACTTTCGCCGTGCGTGACCTGACGGGGAACGGCTTGCCCGACTTGCTCCTTGCCGATGTGGATTATCCAAGTTTGGTTTTCTTGAAAAATGGCGGCACCCCCGAAAACGCCTTGATGGTGAGCCAAGAGACAGAGTTCCCTCACAACGATCCGGTCCGTCTTTACTCAATGCCTGTGCCATTTTTCACCGATGTCGATAACGATGGTATGGATGATTTGTTGGTTTCGCCTTTCGATCCCAACCCAATGGCTTGCGAGGGACTGAATTCGGTATGGCTTTATTTGAACCATGGCACGAATCAAAGTCCCGATTATCAGCTTTATTCGAAGTCGTTTCTGCAAGATCAGATGATTGATGTGGGCACGGGAGCATATCCTGTCATTATCGATGTGGACGGTGATGGACTGAAGGATTTGGTCGTTGGCAACATTGGGAACATCGATTCCACTTATTATGTCTATGGTAGCCTGCAAACACGTCGCTCATCACAATTGTCTTTGTATAAAAACATTGGTACGAAGCATAATCCTGTATTTCAACTGGCTGACGATGATTTCGGAAAACTAAAAGCGCTACAAAGAATGGGTTTGGTGCCCACGTTTGGCGACTTGGACGGCGATGGGCAATGGGAAATGCTGACGGGAACAGCCGAAGGAAAGTTGCTGCTATTCGATGCCGATTTCAATCTTCTTGACGACGATTTCCTGCATTTTGAAGGCGCTTGGTCGACGCCATGCCTTTTTGATGTGGACCATGACGGAATCCTTGACTTGGTTGTCGGTGAAGCGAGCGGCAAACTAACCTATTATCAAGGCTCTAAACAAGGAAATGAAACATTGTTTTCGTTGATCACCGGTTTTTGGGGCAAAGTAGACGTTTGCGACCATACGGCTTCCTATTTCGGTTACAGCATCCCGACCTTGTTCCGAAAAGGCGAAGAGACGTTGCTTTCGGTTGGTTCCGAACAAGGCAAGCTATTCTTGTTTAAGGATTTGGATGTATATGCCGACGCGACGTTTACGGATGTCACCGATCATTGGGACGAGTATGTCTGTGATTTCGAGAATCGCTTCGGGATGCGCTCCTCTTCATCAATAGCCGACCTTGATGATGACGGCTCACTGGAGATGGTTGTAGGAAATACTTGCGGTGGTTTGGAACTGTTGAATGGAGACATTGCTGTGCATCATGATGTTGAAGAGAACGGCCCTTCGACAAGCTCAGAGACTTTGGCGGTATATCCCAATCCGGCCAAAGGTTGTGTCACGGTTGAGGGCAAGGGGTTGTTGATAGTGATGAACCTTTTGGGACAGAAGATTCTTAGTAGGGAAATCGATGGGCGGACGATCGTCTCTTTGCCGCCAGGCATTTGGTTGGTGAGGTTGGGTGGTATTACCAGAAAAGTCGTGGTGGAATGATCCAGAGTCTCATCTTCTTGGCTTTGTAGTTGATTACAGCCTTATGGAGCCTCAGCAAGTCACCGCCGATGATGCCGTCGATATGAGGGAGATTAAGTTTCCCATACATCTCGTGAATGTTTTCCAGATCAAGGGCGACGGCTTCATAATCTCGAATTTCCAGCGTCCCGATGGATAATTGGTCGATGTGGAAGGTGGCACTTTCCAGGTCGGAACTGCCCACACCTGCTGTCATGCCTTCTTTTTTCTCGAAATGAAGGTCCTCAATGAAAGTGGAGATGGTCTTGGTGTCGAAGACGGAGCGTGAGGCACCAGTGTCAATCAAGAAGTTGGCCTCCTTACCATGGATCAATCCTTTGACCATGATATGGAAGCCTTCTCCTTCGATGTCAAGCAGCTGCAGCGGAACTTCGATATAGCGTCGCATATCAGAAGTTCGGCTTGATGGCGTATTTCTTGTAGAAGTCCTTGATGATTTTCACGGCATCATCGGCAGTGTCGACGATTTGGAAAATCTCGAAGTCTTCTTCCTTAATCATATGATTGGTGAGCAAGGTGTTTCTGAACCAGTCGATCAGGCCTTTCCAGTATTCGCTTCCGACGAGGACAACGGGGAATTCCACCATCTTGTTGGTTTGGATAAGCGTGATGGCTTCGGACAACTCGTCCAAGGTTCCGAAACCACCTGGCATGGCAATGTAGCCTTGTGCGTATCGCATGAAGATGGTTTTGCGGACAAAGAAATAGTCGAAGTTGATGTTCTTGTCAGAATCGATGTAAGGGTTGAAGTGCTGCTCGAAGGGCAGGTTGATGTTGAGTCCTACGCTTGTGCCGCCACCCTGGTGCGCGCCCTTGTTGCCGGCTTCCATGATGCCTGGTCCACCGCCAGTGATGATGCCGAAGCCATAGTCGGTGAGCTTTTCGGCTATCTCAACGGACATCTCATAGTATTTGTCGCCAGGTTGTGTGCGCGCCGAACCGAAGATGGCTACGCAGGGACCTGCTTTCGATAGTTTGTCCATTCCCTCCACAAACTCGGCCATGATCTTGAATACCGACCAGGAGTCGTGGCTTTTGATTTCGCTCCATGATTTGGGATGAAAACTCTCGTGGATGATTCTTTCGTCTTTTTCTGATATTGGCATAAAAAATTCAAAATTTGAGATTCAAGATTTAAAAATTGTGTACTTTTGCATCCGATAACGCGAATGTAGCTCAGTTGGTAGAGCATCAGTTTCCCAAGCTGAGGGTCGCGGGTTCGAACCCCGTTATTCGCTCAAAACGTAGAGACGCGTTGCGTCTCTACGTTTTTTATGGGATTATTCAACGGCCGTTCCGCATTCGGGGCAGAACTTGCCTGTCACCTCAGCACCGCATTTCGGGCATTTCTTGGCGGTTACCGCTACCAATGCCGTTCCACAGTTGGGACAGAAGTTGCCTTCACTTTCCATGCCACATTTCGGGCATTTCTTGAGGTCTTTTTTCGGGGCGGGAGTGCCGCAGTTGGAGCAGAAGTTGCCCGTGATGATGGCGCCGCACTTCGGGCAGACGACCCCTTTCTGTTGGTTGTAAGGGTCGTAACTGGTTTGCTGCCCCTGACCGTTCCACGCGTTTGTCATGGCACCGCCTGTGATGCCGCCCGAGCCGGCATTGGCCATGCCAACGCCCATAAAGCCGCCAACGGCGCCGTTTTCGTTGCCAGCAGCGGTTTCCAGTACGTCGATGACCTTACCTTGCTGCATCATGCTGTTGCTGCTGTATTCATAGCGGTCGATCTTCTTCTGACTTTCGTCGTCGAGTGAGACGGATTCGATGGTGAAGCTGACCAAACGCACGCCTCTGGCACGGATGGGCTCGTCGAACACCTTCTCGTCCATGGTCTTCTTGATTTCTTCGGTGTAGCTAGGCAGCTCCAGCACGGGTACGCGGTGGTTGCTGTTGCCCATCTCGTTGAGCACGTTTTGGAAGGTAGCCATCACTTCGCTGCGCATCTGCTCGGTGATGTCGTCCTTACGGATGACGTTGGCAGTGCCAGCGTGGTTGCGCATGAAAACGCCCATGTCGTCCAAACGGAAGGTGTATTTGCCATAGCAACGCACGTTGACGCCCATGGGCATCAACGAGTTGGTCATCTGGTTCGGGATGGCATGCGACCAGTCCTGGAAGGGAACGGGGGTGGCAGTCCCGAACTTGTTGTCTAATATTTCTTTGGCGTTGAAGTAAAAGATTGCCTGCTCCTTGGCAGGGGTGCCACCATAGGTGAAACGCTGCCACATTTCCTTGAAGACGGGACCGAACTGGCCGCCGAAGAATGAAGGTGATGAGGATTTGTCGAAGGTGTAGACGCCTTCTTCAGCAGTAGCATCGAGCACGGCGCCGCTGTCGTAAACGACGGCTACCTGGCCGGGAGCCACAATGATGCGGCTGCCTTTAGAAATTTGCCCCGACTCGGTGGTCTTTTTCACCATTAGGGTTTCCATGCCCATGTTGTCACATTTGATGAGGTCCAACCATTGGTCGCGCATGGTGCTGCCGATGGCTTCTCCTATTGCTTTGATAAGTCCCATAATAAATGTATTTAATTGATTTGTATTTATTTACGTGAATGAATATCTGTCAACACCCAATCGTGTTCGCCCGTGGTGATGACACTGCCGCAATAGACGCATTGTCCCGCAGAGGTGATTTCGGTAGGTGCACCGCAATTGGGGCAGTTGGTGATTTTGATCTCACTGTCGCCAGCTTGGGTTTTGAGGCCCGTCTTGCGGTTGAAGACCATCTCATATTTCATGTACCAGTCGCGGTTGGGGTCACTCTCAAGCACCTTCTTCGTCTCAGCATCTACGACATAGTCGCGCATGATGGCATTGAGCCAAACGGTGAGCACCTCCTTGTCGCCGTCTTGTTGGAACGAGTGCAGCGAACAGTGTTTGATGGTGATTTTTTCCACCACGTTGATTCTGTTGTTGCGGATGTAATCCTCAAGTTGTGCCTTGTGTTGCGCGAAGAGGTCTTCACTCTCAAAGGGACGGATGATTTTCCAGTCGCGCTTGGTCCAAGCATCTTGAATCTTCATGAACACTTCGCGGGCAAAGCCGATAAACTTGTCGGACGAGAACTCGGGATCGATCTCGCGGATTTTATTGGCCACATACGCCGTATAGTCGGTGACGATATCGTTGTTGGCTTGTTGGTTGACGGTTTGGTTGACATAGGTGGTGTCTTTCGTCTTGCGTTTCATCATGTAGAGCATGAGCACAAGGAAAGCGATGATGATCAATCCGAGCATCGGGTTTTCTGTAAGCAGCCCCATGATATAATAAAGGATATAGCCGATGTCACCAATGTCACCGCCGCCGCCACCTCCCGTGTTGTAACGGTTGTAGTTACCCACGTCGGTGGTGACCCTTTTGCAGCAGCAAAGGGCTAAAATGGCCAAAATGAATGGGATATAGATGAGGAAACGCTTCCAGATGAGTCTTTTTTTCATGGCGTTGTATTCGTTGAACAGGCAAAGATATAAATTTCCGTTAAATGTTGTCGCGTTGGCGCTTTTTTTGAAAAAAGAGCAAAGAGATTAAAAAAAGCCTTGTAATTCCATAAAAATTTGTATTTTTGCAGCCGCAAAATCAAAGTAGGGAGCTTAGCTCAGTTGGTTCAGAGCACCTGCCTTACAAGCAGGGGGTCGCTGGTTCGAATCCAACAGTTCCCACAAGGAAAGAAGACGCTAAGTGCAGCGTCTTTTCTTTTTTAATGACGATCGTTATGCTGTCCAATCTCGAGAAATATCAAGTCGTATTGGCTTCAAAATCGCCCCGCAGGCAGGAGCTGTTGCGAGGGATGGGGGTGATTTTTACCATTCAAACCAAGGAGACCCCTGAGGACTATCCGCTTGAAATGCCTTTGGACGAAGTGCCGAAGTATCTCAGCTTGCAAAAGTCGCTGGCTTTTACGGAGGAGGAGCTGCCGGCCGAATACCTGCTGATCACTTCCGACACGGTGGTGATTTGCGAGGGCGAGATTCTGGGCAAGCCGAAAGACAAGGGCGATGCCATGCGCATGCTGGACATGTTGTCGGGCAAGACCCACCATGTGGTTACGGGTGTCACCGTGCGCTCGGCGGCGCGTACCGAGTCGTTCGCAGTGCGGTCGGATGTGACCTTCGCGCCGCTCGACGAGGAAGAAATCGACTATTACATTGAGCATTGCAGGCCTTACGACAAGGCAGGCGCTTATGGCATCCAGGAATGGATCGGCTATGTGGGCATCAGCGGTCTGGAAGGCTCATTCTATAACGTGATGGGTCTGCCCACGCGAAAATTGTATCAATGCTTGAAGGGCTTTTGATACTTTTTCTTATCTTTGCAGGACAATAATAGCCAAATGAGCGAAGATCACCCCCTTATCCTAATCACCAACGACGATGGCTATGCGGCCAAAGGCCTCAAGAAACTGATAGGCTTGATGCGCACCATGGGCGATGTGGTTGTGGTTACTACAGATGAGGTGATGTCGGCGAAGAGCCATTCCTGCACCATCCGCGAACGTCTGTACGTGCGCCTTGTCCACGAGGAGGACGGCTTCAAGGAATACCGCTGCAATGGCACTCCCGTCGATAGTGTGAAGTTGGGTTACCAGAAACTAATGGAACGTAGGCCCGACTTGGTGGTCTCGGGCATCAACCATGGTATGAACGCTGCCTCCACAGTGGTGTATTCCGGCACGATAGGCGCTGTCATCGAGGCTTGCATGAACGGACTTCCCGCCATAGGCTATAGTCTCTTCAGCCTCGACCCAGAGGCTGATTTCGACCACCTCGATAGCGCTGTCATAGAGATCGCCAAAAAAGTGCTGAAAGAAGGCCTGCCAAAAGGCGTGTGCCTGAACGTGAACTTCCCAAAACGTTGCGAGGAACCGATGCAAGGCATCCGCCTTTGCCGTCAGGCCAGCTGTCGCTGGGTGGAATATTTCAAGGACAAGTACGACGAAAACGGACAACAGTTCTACGACTTGGAGGGCACTTTCGAGAGCGACGACATCACTCCTGACACCGACCTCTGGGCATTGCAACATAACTATGCTTCGGTGGTGCCGACATGCTTTGATTGGACCGCCAAGTCTTGTTTGTCAACCATGAAAGATTACGAATCAATACCCATTGCATATGAAAATCAAAGATAGTTTTTGGCTTGGATTATTGGTGGGGGCAGCCTCATTCGGACTGTTTTTTCTGTTGCTGAGCTTGATCCCCTGGGGAGCCCAATACGGCCGGGCACCTTATCTGTTGGCATTCATCCCAGGCATCATCCTCTTTAGGATGCTGTTGGTGAAGTGGAACATGGACCGCATGGGAAGAGGTATCCTCCTTGTGACGGTGGTTGGGATGCTACTGGTGTTTTTCCTTTATAAAAGCATAATCCTATGAGGTATTATATCATTGCAGGTGAAGCCTCGGGCGATCTGCATGCCTCCAATTTGGTCACTGAGATCAAAAAAAAGGATCCCAAGGCGGAGTTTCGGGGTTGGGGTGGCGACTTGATGAAGAGACAAGGCGTCGACCTAGTGAAACATTATCGCTCCACGGCCTATATGGGCTTTGTGGAAGTGGCGGTTAATATCCGCAAGGTGATGGGCAACATCTCCTTGTGCAAACAAGACTTGCTCGAGTACCAGCCCGATGCCGTGGTTTTGGTGGACTATCCGGGTTTTAACTTGCGCATTGCACAATTTGCCCACGACAAAGGCATGAAGGTGTTTTATTATGTCTCACCCCAAGTGTGGGCCTGGAAGCGTCGTCGCGTGAAAAAGATCAAACGCTCAGTCGACCAGATGATCGTCATATTGCCCTTCGAGGAAGCCTTCTATCGTCGCTATGGCGTCAATGTGAATTATGTGGGCCATCCTTTGCTCGACGAGTTGGCCAAACTCGACACAAGCAACCGTTCCGTGTTCTTGCGCCGCAACAACTTGGGTGAGAAGCGTGAGGTCATCGCCCTGCTGCCGGGTAGCCGCAGCCAAGAGGTGAAGAGGATGCTGGGCATTATGCTGAAAGTGGTGCCGCATTTCCCCAACTATCAGTTTGTGGTGGCAGGCGTTTCATCGCTCGATAAAAAGATGTACAAAAGCATTATCGGCAATGCCGATGTCACCTTGGTCGAGAACCAAACCTACGAGCTGCTGCAAAACTCAAGCGCCGCCGTGGTTGCTTCAGGCACCGCCACCCTTGAGACGGCCCTGCTGGCCGTACCAGAGGTGGTGTGCTATAAGGCCAACGGCCTTTCCTACCGTATCGCAAAGAGTCTGGTGAAAGTCAACTTCATTTCCTTGGTGAACCTGGTGATGGAGAAGGAAGTTGTCAAGGAACTCATCCAGAATGAACTGACGGAGGAAAGCATCGTGAAGGAGTTGGAACGCTTGCTGCATGACGGCAAACGCCAGCGCCGCCTCCTGGAAGATTATGACGAGCTGCGCGACCGTTTGGGCAATGTGGGCGCTTCGGAAAGGGCAGCGGAACTGATATGCAATGGCATCAGAAAAATGAGATAACTTGGACAGGATTGGCATGATGACCGACTGGAGCAAATATCCCTTTGTCAGAATGCTGGTCCCTTTGGCCTTGGGCATCTGGATTTCCGTCTTTTTCTCTTTTGTTAGAATCTCCAATGGGATTTTGATCATTGGGATGTTGGCGCTTTTTGCCATGGCTCTTGTGGCGGCGCTTACCTTGAAACGCATCCGCTTGCATTGGCTGTTTGGCGCCATTATGGGCGCTTATCTCATTGCGGCTGGCTTTGCCTTGACACGCTGCCATGAGGCTGCATCGCAAAAGGATTTCTTCCGATTGGCTGAATCGAAGGCCAAATATTATGTGGCTAGGGTGTATGATTATCCTACCGAGCGCGATCGCAACGTGAGGATGGTATTGCAGCTCGAACATCAGTTCGGTGACAGCACTCCTTCCTGTGAAGTCAACGGCAAGGTGATGGCCTATTTCGAAAAGACCGATGCGGCCCTGGCCTTGCAATATGGCGATATTGTCGCTTTCCCTGCTCCTATTGGAGAGGTGGCGCCTCCTAAGAATCCCGAGGAGTTCGACTATAAGTCCTATCTTGAACACAAGGGAGTCACTGGTCAGGTATATCTGAAAGAGGAAGATTGGCTTGATCTCCAACAAAACAACGCCAATCCGGTTTATGCTTTTTCCTATCGTTTTCGCGATGTTTTAATGGCTTCGTTGCAGCGTTGTGGCGTAAAGGACAAGGAATTTGGCGTGGCTGCTGCCATCCTTTTGGGGTATGATGAGTATCTTGCAGACGAGGTGCGCAAAGATTATGTCGCTGCAGGTTCCATGCACATCCTTTGTGTTTCAGGACTGCATGTCGGCATCATCTATCTTTTGGCTTCATTCTTGTTGGGTTTTCTCAAACGCAAGAAATGGCAAAAAGACTTGAAACAAGTATTGTTGCTTTTCTTGATTTGGTTTTATGCGCTTATTGCAGGCCTTTCACCGTCCATCCTTCGTGCCACTTTGATGATTAGTTTCGTCATCGTTGGTGAGTTGATCCGACGTAAGGGCTTTGCCATCAACTCGATTGCGGCATCGGCTTTCATCCTGTTGTGCGTCAACCCCTATAACCTCTTCGAAATCGGATTCCAGCTGTCGTATGCAGCCGTCATTGGTATTGTGATACTTCAGAAGCCTATCTATGGCTTGCTATATTTGAAGAACAAACTGCTCGATAGAGCGTGGGAGATAACTTCCGTGGCGCTTGCAGCACAGTTGGCGACAATTCCGTTCACCGTCTTCTACTTCCATCAGTTTACATCTTATTTCTGGCTTAGCAATTTGTTTCTTACTCCCATCTCCTTTGTCGTGGTTATGGGCGGAATGTTATTGTTGCTGGTTTCATGGATCCCTTATGTCAACGTGTTTTTCGGCTATCTTGTCTGGGGTGCCATTTTTGTGATGAATGCCGTGGTGTCGTGGGTAGAAGGCCTACCGTTTTCGATCATCAAAGGATTGTTTGTCAGTCCGTTTGAGTTCTTCCTTCTGCTGACAGCCTTTTTGCTGTTGCTATTATGTGTGGCCATGCGACGCCGCAGATTGTTCATCGCCATGTTGTCGGTGTTGTTGGTGTTTATGGTTTCAGTGACACTGCGGTTGTATCGCGACAAGGACTGTCGGGCGATGACATTTTATAGTTTGCGGCAACATACCGCCGTTGACTTTATCAAGGATGGGCAACATGCCCTGTTGGCTGATTCTGCATTGATGCATGATCCTTCAACGGTCGACTATAGCTTAAGTGGTAACTGGACCAAGAGACATTTGTCGCAAAAACCCGAAGTGATGGATTTGGATGCCGATTTTGAGGGAACTTATGTAAGGAAGAAGTCGAATCTGGTTTCTTTTGGCGGCAAGCTGTTGGCCTTGTGGGATGGTGAAACGAATGCAAATCAGATGCTCTCATATCGCATCCCGGTTGATTATATGCTGGTCAGAGGGCGACAGCGTCCCGATTTGCAGTCAGTGATGAATAGTTATGAAGTTGGGATGTTGCTTATTGATGCTACGGTGCCGCATTATCTGACGGAAAAATGGGAAACTCAGGCGAGAAGTTTGGACCTGCCTTACTATTCGGTTGCTGAAGGTGCTTATGAAACTGACTTGACGGAAAGATAGGATGTGAGTTGTAGTAATATTTTGAAAATCAATTATATAGAATAATACTTAGAAAAAAGTTTAAAAAATTCTGAAAAAAATATTGTTAGTTTCAGAAAAGGTTGTACTTTTGC
>DBXU01000033.1:0-20217 GCA_002310075.1 Bacteroidales bacterium UBA1204
TCTACCAACTGAGCTATTTCCGCTTGCGTTTAGCGCGGCAAAAGTACAACTTTTTTCAATACCGCAAGCAATTTATGAATTTTTTTTCTTTACTTGTTTCTTTCTCGCTGAATATGAACACAATAGGATATTATCTATTCAGCAGCTTTTTAATCTCATTCAACTTCATCAAAGCCTCGACAGGCGTCAAAGTATCAATATTGGTGTTGAGAATGTCCTCCTTGATTTGAAGCAATAGTGGGTCGTCCAACTGGATGAAGCTCAACTGCATAGCATCATCTTGTTTCTTTGCCGCAGCCTTCTCCACATCTTCGCTGGTGTGCGATTTCTCCAAAACACGTTAAGCAAAGCCGTGGCGCGCTCGATGACCTTGCGCGGCATACCCGCCATCTCGGCTACATGAATACCAAAACTGTGGGCGCTGCCTCCGCGCTTCAACTTGCGCAAAAACACCACCTTATTGCCGACTTCCTTCACCGAAACATGGTAGTTCTTGATGCGGGCAAAAGAGTCCTCCATCTCGTTCAGTTCGTGGTANNGTGGCAAACATCACCTTGGCGCGACTTACGGGGTGGTCGTGCAAAAACTCAGTGATAGCCCAAGCGATGCTGATGCCATCGTAAGTGCTGGTACCACGCCCGATTTCGTCGAGCAGCACCAGGCTCCGCGACGACACATTATTCAAGATGCTCGCCGTCTCGTTCATCTCCACCATGAAGGTCGACTCGCCAGACGAGATGTTGTCGGAGGCGCCTACGCGGGTAAAGATCTTATCCACCAAACCAATACGTGCCGAAGCAGCGGGGACAAAACACCCCATCTGCGCCAAGAGTACAATTAATGCCGTCTGGCGCAACAAGGCCGACTTACCCGACATGTTGGGACCCGTGATGATGATGATTTGTTGCTTGTCGCGGTCAAGATAGACGTCGTTAGCGATATAGCTCTCCCCTACCGGCATCATCTGCTCGATGACGGGATGACGACCCTCCTTGATATCCAACACAAACGAGTCGTCAATGACGGGCTGCACATAGTTATTTTTCAGCGATATATCGGCGAAACTCACCAAGCAGTCAATGCGGGCAACGATGGAGGCATCCACCTGGATAGGCTCCACAAACTCGGTCACGGCGGTGACAAGTTCGTTATACACCCTTTGCTCGATGACGCTTATCTTTTCCTCCGCGCCGAGGATCTTCTGTTCGTATTCTTTCAGTTCCTCAGTGATATATCGCTCTGCATTGGTCAAAGTTTGCTTTCGAATCCACTCTGCCGGCACCTTGTCCTTGTGGGAATTGGTGACTTCGAGATAGTAACCAAACACGTTGTTATAGCCCACTTTCAAAGATGTGATGCCCGTGGCTTCCATCTCGCGGCGTTGTATGCCCATGAGGTATTCCTTGCCCGAGCGTGACAAGCCGCGAAGCTCATCCAACTCAGCATCCACGCCATCAGCAATGTAATTACCTTTGGAAAGCAAGGCTGGCGCATCAGGATTGATATCCTTCTTGATACGCTCGCGGATGGAGGCACAGGGATTGAACTGCTCGGAAAAACGTTGCAGGGCAGGATGTTGACTCTCCTCACACGCCGTCTTCAGGACCTCAATTTGGTCTAAGGCACGCCCTACTTGCAAAAGCTCCCTTGGATTGACACGCGACAGTGAAACCTTAGAAATCAGGCGTTCCAGATCACCCACTTGCCTTATTGCATCCTGGAACTTTTGGATTTGCTCACGATGTTCCACAAAATAGCGTACCACTTCATAACGCGACTCGATTTGTTCCTTATTCTTCAAAGGCAAGCTCAGCCAGCGGCGCACCAATCGGCCTCCCATTGGCGACACAGTCTTATCAATGACATCAATCAAAGTTTTAGCATTCACATTGGAAGTATGCAGAAGCTCTAAATTGCGGATAGTAAACTTGTCGAGCCACACATATTGCCCTTGGTCGATGCGCGAAAGAGAAGTGATGTGATTCAGCTTATCATGCTGAGTTTCTATAAGATAATGGATAGCAGCACCCGCCGCGATGATGCCTTTGGGGAAATCATCAACGCCAAAACCTTTTAGCGAGACCGTATGGAAATGTTTGTTGAGAATCTCATTAGCATAGTCCTCGGTGAAAACCCAGTCGTCAAAGACAGTCAAATAGTATTTTGCACTGAACAAGTCGATGAAATCCTTGCGTTTATTGCGCTGTAACAGCACTTCGGAAGGGTTAAAACTCTGCAATAGCTTATCAACATACTCGTTTGATCCTTGCGTCAGATAAAACTCACCTGTTGAGACATCGAGGAAAGCAACACCGGAAACTTCCTTGTCGAGATGTACTGAGGCCAAAAAATTATTCTCTTTTTGTTCAAGTACGTTGTCATTATAAGTTACTCCAGGAGTAACCAATTCGACAACTCCTCTTTTGACCAGTTTTTTAGTCAACTTCGGATCTTCAAGCTGTTCACAAACTGCCACTTTCAGTCCGGCACGAACCAACTTTGGCAAATAGGTATCCAAAGCATGGTGGGGAAATCCTGCCAATTCGATTGAATCTGCAATCGCACTCGACCGCTTGGTCAGCACGATACCCAATATCTCGGAAGATTTCACAGCATCCTCTCCGTAAGTCTCATAAAAATCGCCAACACGGAACAAAAGCATGGCATCTGGATACTTCGCCTTGAAGGAGAAATATTGCTTCATCAACGGGGTTTCGGTCGCTTTTTCTGCCATAAAAACACGGATTAAGGGGTACAAAAATACCATTTTGTTTGAAACAATCGGCCTGTTCATCCAAAAAAATCCCCATTCTTGTCGCACCGACCTCAATTTTCATTTACTTTGTCAAAAATTTGATTTAGCCATGCGAAAACTCAGTATGGATGAGCTGAAACGCATCAGCAAGGAAGACTTTGAACGAGCGGAGAAACTACCAATAGTCATCGTGCTCGATAATATCCGTTCGCTGAGCAACGTGGGCGCTTTCTTTCGCACCGCCGATGCTTTTCGCATTGGCGAGTTGTTTTTATGTGGCATTACAGCTTGTCCACCCCACCGTGAAATCCACAAGACTGCCTTAGGTGCTGACGAGACCGTGAAATGGCGTTATTTCGACACCACCGAAAAAGCATGCCAGGCTTTAAAGAACGAAGGCTACCGTATTTTCGCTGTCGAACAAGTACAGGGGAGCATCCCTTTGCAAGATTTTGTCTTTGAACCCCACACTGCTTACATTTTGGGCAACGAAGTAGATGGGGTAAGCGAGGATGTTTTACCTTATTGCGATAGTGCCATAGAGTTGCCTCAGGAAGGCACCAAGCACTCCATCAATGTGTCTGTTTGCGCAGGCATAGTTATGTGGAAAATCTTCGAAAAACTTAAAATATGCACTTGAAACCGCCTAAAAAATGGCTTATTATTCTGAAAATTACGAAAAAAAGATGAAAAAAAGATGTTTTTTTTGTTGACAATTAAATAATTTCCTATTTTTGTCGCTAATTAGAGTTAATAGGAATGCTCCCCTAACCAGGGATTAGACCTCAACCTCAATAAAAAGAAACTCGGATATTGATAATAAAAAACTAACAAATTATTCATCATTACAAACCTAACATTATTACGTTATGAAGAAAAATCTGACTTTTTCGAAGCTTTTGATGCTGGTCATCATGGCTGTGCTTCCCTTCAGCATGTATGCTCAGGAAGGCAAAAAACATTCAAAACCTGCTGAAAAGTATTGGTACATCCAGGCTGACGGAGGTCTCTCCATCAACCATGGTGACTTGGCCAACTACGAAGGCTGGGTGTTCGATGATTTCAATCATTACAAGAGCATCGCTCTCCAGAACTGGAACGCTCATTTCGGAGTCGGTTACCAATTCGGCAAGGTGGTTGGTATGAACCTTAAGGGTGGCTACGGCCTCCTCTCTGGTCACAAACACGGTCAGAAACTCGTTCAGAACGGCACAGACGCTCCTGTCCTTACTGACCTTGCTCTTGACAAGACCAACTACATTGAAGGCAACCTGAACCTGACCTTCAACCTCTTCAACATGTTTAACTACAACCCGAGAAGAGTCATCAACTTCGTTCCTCATGTTGGTATTGGTGGTATTTACTACCAAGCTGGTGCTGTTAGCCATGTCGATGCTGACGACAACGCCGAGGCTACCGCTCTCATGGAAAAGAAGGCCGACCGCGAACTCAACTTCACTGTTCCCGCTGGTATGGAAATCACCTTCAACTTGGCTCCCAAGTTCGACCTCTTCCTGGATTACACCTACAACTTCACCGGCACCGACGCTCTTGACCAAGTTGCCAAGATCGCTTCCGACGAAGAAAAGCACATCATCAACGACAAGGACATGTACAGCCAGTTCAACCTGGGCTTCCGTGTCAAGTTCAACAACCCCTGCGACATCGACAAGATGGCTCGCGACGCCAAGAAGATCACCTATCGCGTGAATCCTGATCCGCTGGTTGCTGACGAAAATGGCAACGTTTGCTTCGACGTCATCACCACCATCCCGGCTGAGTACTTCGAAAAGCAAGCCGTCATGAACCTCACTCCTTACCTGGCTTACAAGGGTGGCCAAATCGACCTCGAGCCTATCACCTTCGTGGGTGAAAAAGTGAAGGGCGAAGGCGACTTCAGAGTCAACTATAAGGAAGGTGGCGAATTCACCAAGCACTACTGCATGCCTTACCAACCTGAAATGGAAAACTGCGAACTCATGGGCAACCCGATGTTCTATGTCTACGACGGCACCATCTATCCGACCCAAGACGAGATCGTGAAGAACACCTATTTCACTCAAGGTGGTGAAAGAAAACTCGCCGACGGCGTGATCTACAACAAGCCTGAACCAGAACCGGAACCAGAACCGGAACCGGAACCGGAACCTGTTGTTGAACCCACTCCCGACTTCATCTACTACTTCGATTACAACAAGAGCAACATCCTCGGCGCTGGTAAGGACGTTCGCGATCGCAACAAGATTGCCAGAAAGCAAGTGACCGAAAAGGTGACTGGCGATGTTAAGGGTCTGAGAATCGAAGGTTGGGCTTCACCTGAAGGTGAACACGGCCTCAACATGAACCTGTCTGACGACCGCGCCAATGCCGCTATCGCCGACATCAAGGCTCAACTCAAGAAGAACGCTGGTAACTATGAATACAACGGCAAGGGCAATGGTCCTGACTGGGATACCTTCATGAAACTCGTTGAAAACTCCGACCTGAAGGATAAGGATGCCATCCTGAACAACATCCGTAACTCCAGCAACAGAGAGAGAACCATCAAGGAAATGATTGCTATCTATCCTCAACTTGAAAAGGAAATCCTCCCGTTGATCCGTCGCGCTGAAGTTTACATCATCAAGTAAATTGAAGCTGACAAAGCTAAAAAAGCCGCTCAATCGAGCGGCTTTTTTTGTTATCATCCACAAGGTCACAAGGTCACACGATGCAGTCCGACATCATAAGGCTTGTCTATGGCCTCTATGATTTTATGGTAATCGCTTTGGTTGGAAACAAAGTCAAGCTTGTTGGTATCGATCAACAAGATGCGCATGTTTCCCTGTTGCTGGCGTAAAAAATCAAAATATCCTTCCTGTATGCTCGCCAAATAAGCATCGCTGATTTCCTGCTCGTAACTGCGACCTCGCTTTCGAATGTTCTGCTGCAAACGCTCCACATCCGAATAAAGATACACCAACAGCTCTGGCTTAGGCATGTCGGAGAAAATGATGTTGAAAAAACGAGCAAATAACTGATACTCGTCCGCCTGCAAGTTATTCTTCGAAAAAATCAACGACTTGGCCACATAATAGTCTGATATGATGAAGTCATGAAAAAGATCGAGCACGCCCAACTTGTCTTTCAGCTGTTGGTAGCGTAAAGCCATAAAAGTCATCTCCAACTGGAAGGAATACTTGTCGGGTTCCTTATAGAACTTGGGGAGAAATGGGTTTTTGTCGCCTTCAAACTCCTCTAGCACCAGCTTCCCATTGAAATCGTTTGCTATACGCGTAGCCAAGGTGGTCTTTCCAGCACCAATCGTTCCTTCTATGGCTATATAATTGTATTGCATGAATGCAAAGATAAGAATTAACGGAATGCAAATCGACAGTTACTCACTTTTTCTTCACTACCGAATGGTCCGG
Organism: Bacteroidales bacterium UBA1204; assembly: GCA_002310075.1. The sequence continues at coordinate 6,166 of DBXU01000033.1, forward strand.
ACATTGCTCCAAAAGCATTTGCTGCGACAGACCAAAAACGGGATGCACAAAATCAGGAGCCACCTCACACATGGGCATCAATGCAAACCGGCGCAGATGCATGCGTGGATGCGGAGCAATGACCCAATCCGTGAGAATAATGCGACTACCATAGTACAGAATATCAAGATCTATTGGGCGCGACTGGTATCCTTTATGCCCTCCGCTACGCTCACGTCCCAATTCCGCCTCTATCCTAAGTAACTCTTGCATCAAGCCGTCGGCCGACAAAGCAGTCTCAACCACAACCAATCGGTTCAGAAACCACTCGTGGCTTTCGAAGCCCCATGGCTCCGACACGTAGGCAGATGATTGGGCAACCATATTCCCGCACCTTATATTAATAAGGTGAATTGCCTTGTCATACAAAGCATCCTTGTCACCCATGTTACTCCCAAACAGAATAAAGCAACGTTCCATACCTGATCTTTCCGCAAAAATAATGCAAATCCTTAAAACCAAATTGAATTTTCATGTTTTGTCAAATAAAATGCTACTTTTGCATTGTAAACTTAAACACATAGCATTATGAAATTTTCTAAAGTAGTCCTTGCGGCCTTTATCGGTACGCTCATTGCATTGCTTATCAATTTCTTTGTCAAGATCGGAGTGATTTCATCCATGATTTCGAAGATGTCGAAATCAGACGCTGAAACAACGACAACCATAAAGCCCAACTCCGTGCTTTACATGAAACTCGACTATGATATTCCAGACCGCACTATTGACAACCCTTTTGGCGGCCTTGACTTCCAATCCATGGAATCTAAGGATATGACGGGTCTGAACGATATCTTGCGCAACATCGAGCATGCAAAAACCGACCCCAACATCAAAGGAATCTATTTGGAATTAAGTAGCATACCTACGTCCACCGCCACCTTGCAAGAGATACGCGACAAACTCTCAGAGTTCAAGGAGTCAGGCAAGTTCATCGTCAGTTATGCCGAAACATACAGCCAAAGCGCCTATTATATGGCTTCCATTGCCGACAAGATCTATCTGAATCCAGAAGGTTCTCTCGACCTGCATGGCATGGCCTCGCAAATCATGTTCTACAAGCACCTGTTTGAAAAACTTGATGTAGAAATGCAAATCGTCCGTGGTCCCAACAACCGCTTCAAGAGCGCCGTAGAGCCTTACTTCCTCGACAAGATGAGCGAGGCCAACCGCGAGCAGATGGATAAGCTGCTTAGCACTGTTTGGGGACAAATCCTTCAAGGCATCAGCCAAAGCCGCAATATTAGCGTAGAACAACTGAACCAGATCGCCAATAACATCGAGACTCTTTTCAATGCTGAAAAATCCCTGGAATTAGGTCTTGTCGATGAGTTGTACTACAAAGACCAAATTCTAAACACCTTAAAAGGTCTCACCGGCAGCAACAAGAGCATTAATGCCATTACCAATGCAAAGTATGCAAAATCATTTACGGACAAAAACGCCAGCAAAAATGAGGTGGCCGTTATTTATGCTTCTGGACAGATCTTCGATGGCAAGGGCAACGAGGATGAAAGCATCTACTCCGATAACCTGACCAAGATCATCAGAAAAGCCCGCGAAGACGATAATGTGAAAGCCGTCGTGTTGCGCGTCAACTCACCCGGAGGTAGCGCAATGGCATCTGGCATCATCGGCAGAGAGCTCGATCTAACCAAAGAAGTGAAGCCCCTCATTGTTTCCATGGGCAACTACGCTGCTTCTGGCGGCTATTGGATCTCTGCCAAAGCTGACTATATCTTTGCCGACCCGACCACCCTCACTGGTTCTATCGGTGTATTTGGCACTTTCCCCAATATTCAAGGTTTTATGAATAAAAAAGTTGGCCTGACTTTCGATGTTGCCAAGACCAACGAAAATGCCGACTTTGGTACCTTGACCCAGCCACTCACCCCCTTCCAATATGCCAAATTGCAAGAGATGGTAGTCAAAACATACGATGATTTCACCAAACGTGTTGCCGAAGGCCGTGGATTGCGCCAAACCTATGTCGATAGCATCGGACAAGGTCGCGTATGGGCTGGCGCCGATGCCATCGGTCTTGGCCTTGTCGACCAGTTGGGCGACATGGAAGACGCCATAGCCTATGCCGCGCAAAAAGCAGAACTGGGCGGAGATTACAAAGTAGTGGAGATGCCCAAACAGAAAGACTTCTTCACCAAACTCATGGAACAGATGAATGGCTCTAACACTGACAAGCTGGATGCCGCCATGAAACAAAAACTTGGCGTCTACTACAACTATTTGCAAGGCCTGGATAACCTGCAAAAGAACACAGGCATCCAAGCGCGGTTGCCATTTGACATGATCATTGAATAATGAAAAAGGGCTGCAATTGCAGCCCTTTTTTAATACTCCGCCATTACTTCCTCGCGTTCCATCTGCTTCTCGCCCCAATCATCCATCAGGGCTTGCAGCTGTTCCTTTTTCTGTCCATAAGCCCAATACCAATCATTGTCTATCTTGACATCTGGATACTGCTCAGGATTAGCCATGATGGCATCTTGCTCGGCCAACTCTGCCTCCAATTTGCCGATGGCATCCTCAAGACGCTGAATTTCCTTATCCACCTTGCGTAACTTGGCATCGACTTGCTTCTTATGCTCATAGTTGATTTTATTCTGCGACTGAGTTGCCACCTCCTGTGCCTTGGGTTGTTTGGCTGCAATTTCCAATTCTTTCAGGTGATTGAGATTCTTTTGCTCCAAAAAGTCGTAGATGTCACCAATGTATTCCTTGATGCTCGGCTTGCGGAATTCGTATACTTTGTTGGTCAACCCTTGCAAAAAGTCACGGTCATGCGAAACGATGATAAGGGTTCCATCGTATTGGATCAAAGCATTCTTCAAGATGTCTTTCGACAGCATGTCCAAATGGTTGGTCGGCTCGTCAAGGACCAATAAATTGGTCGGGAAAAGAAGCATCTTGGCCAACGACAGACGCGCTTTCTCACCGCCCGAAAGCACCTTCACCTTCTTGTCGATATCGTCACCACGAAACAAGAATGCGCCAAGCAATGCCTTTACCTTCAAGCGCATGTCGCCAACAGCCACATCGTCCAAAGTTTCAAAGACCGTCTTGTTCATGTCGAGCATGTCCTGCTGGTTTTGGGCGTAATACCCTATCTTGACTTCATGACCGAGTTTCACCTCGCCCTCATGATCGAGGACGCCGCAGATAATCTTTGACAAGGTGGATTTCCCTTCACCATTACGGCCCACAAAAGCAATCTTCTCACCTCTCGGAATCAGAAGGTCAATATCCTTAAGAATCACCTGATCGCCATAGGCTTTGCTCACGTGGTTCAGTTCCAAAGTCACCTTGCCAGAATGCGGCGCGGGTGGGAACTTGAAATGAATAGCCGTGCTATCAATATCATCCACCACAATCTCATCCATCCTCTCAAGCATCTTTACGCGACTCTGCACCTGTTTGGCCTTAGTTGCCTTGTATCGGAAACGCTCAATAAAAGCCTCTATGTTCTTGATTTCACGCTGCTGGTTCTCGTATGCTGAGCGCTGCATGTCAACACGTTCCTCTCGCAAGCCGACATAGTCGGAATAAGGCACCTTATAGTCGTAGATCTTTCCGTTGCTAATCTCCACGGTTCGGATGGTGATGTTATCCAAGAAAGCGCGGTCATGCGAGACCATCAAGATGGCTCCGTAATAGGCCTTCAGAAAGCTTTCGAGCCATTGAATGGATTCGATATCAAGATGGTTGGTAGGTTCGTCCAAAAGGAGCAAATTGGGCTTTTTCAACAGGATTTTAGCCAACTCCACACGCATCTGCCAGCCATTGCTGAACTCTCGCATGGGGCGTTGCATGTCGTCGTGTCCGAAACCCAAGCCAACCAAAATCCTTTCCGCTTCGCCTTCGATGGAGTTGCCGCCGAGCATAGTCAAACGGTCATTCAGATTGTTCAGTTTGACAATGAGTTTCTCGTATTGAGGGCTCTCATAATCGGTTCGTTCGGCCAGTTCTTGCTGCAAACGCTCCGAGTCACGTTCCAACTGATGATATTCGTCAAAAGCGGTCAAAGCTTCGTCCAAAACGGTTTTCGTGCTGTTTACATTTTTTTCTTGGGGAAGATAACCAATGGTAACGCCTTGAGGAATAACAACATCTCCTTTCGAAGGTTGTTCCAATCCACAAATAAGCTTCAACAGTGTTGTCTTGCCTGCGCCGTTTTTGCCCACCAAACCGATACGGTCCTTCTCGCGAATCAAAAAGGAGATGTCGGTGAAGAGGTCATCACCCGTGAAATGCATGCTCAGATTCTGGATCGAAATCATGTCGGCCGATTTTAGGCAGCAAAGATACAGATTTTAAGCCTTTGCTCAACGCGAAATGACAAAAGGCCTGGTCGCAACACCATTTCCGGTGATAATGCGCATCAGATAAAGGCCATCCCTAAAGTCAGACAAATCAAGAAGTGTCATATTTGACGAGACCTCTTTTTCATATAGCCTCTGTCCGTTGGCATCATAAACCAGTATATGGCACAGGTCCAAAGCCTCTATCGACAACACTCCTTGATTTGGATTGGGATAAAGCTTTACTTCGATTTCATTATCATCATTTACTGATGAAGGATCGGTAACCAGCACATAATTCTGCGAGGGGTCCAAAAGCGATGCCGCATAATCCGACTCGCACTCCTCTCCTTCTTCCGATAAATATAGTGCAGTCAATCGATAATAGAAATCATTATGGGAATCATCCACCAACCTGTCTTTGTATTGATAGAACAATTGTCCTTCAACAGCAGGAACAGAAACTATCTGCTGATACTCCAAATTGTCATAGGAACGGTACAGATGATAGCTCTCCAGAGTAAAATCTTCGTCACCAATAGAGAGCAGACGACCTGACCTATTAGCCACAAAAGCCCTTAACATCCATGTGTAATACATATTAAAATGATGCAGATCAAACCATTCTGTACCATTCAGAGAGGTCCAACGTCCATTGGGATTCCCCATATCGGCACAAGCAGCAGCAGGGCGGCTTAGTCCTTGTTGACCAATCACGATCCACAAAGGCTCATTGGCAGGAATATCCAACGCTGGTGTAATTTCGTGTTCTTTCCATGTATACGTTCCATCCATAGCCACTTCCTGGAACCTAACCAATGTACGAGGCGCCGTTTCGCCACCAATGTAAACCCACAACTGATAAGAACCTGCGCCAACATCATACAAAGAAACCTTTTTCAACGAAGTACCTTGATAAGCAATAAGATCTTCTGCCGAGAAACGGATACTCCAAAACATAGGCTCTCCGTTATTTCCCACTCTGTTTAGATACTCACCATCATCGTAATGCAACCATTCCTCGATAGGCTCAGGCCGCTCACCCCATGAAATCAATGCGCCATACCCATCTTCATCGACATACTTTTCCCCCTCTAATTTCACAGGAGGATCACAATAGGCGGGGAGGATCACAGAAACACATTGTTCGCATGACATGGAATAATAGTGACCATCATGGGCCCCATCGTAAACATAGCGTATGCAGTATTCCATAGTACCATGGGTACCACTATCCACATCGAGATAGGATGTACCTTCAAAATAACCAAGGAACAATCCGTCACGGTACAAAACCACCCCCATAACGCTATCATTTTCAGGATAAGCCCATGAAAGCTCAACTGCTTCGCCTCCAAACGACCATTGCAATTCGGCAGATGGGAAATGGGAACAATTACGATACAACCAATCCCTAGATGCCCACTCACATGTTTCAGTAAGAAAAACTGGACGAACCTGGACCAAATAATGGTTGCCGTCAATCAATCCATCCGTGTCAAACTGATAATGCATTTGTGAGGTTGTATCTACGAGAACACCGTCCAACCTCAATTCAAAATATTGCAAATCTCGCAGATCACGTGTCTCAAGCTGCCACATTGCCCAGCCTGTTGATGACACATAAAGGCTGTCAATCCCCAGCACGCTCTCTGTCAGTTCGATCTCAAGGAAAGTTTGGTCAAATATAGAAATGGTGTCCAATTGATAATTCTCATAACCTTCCAGATGAACCATGAGAGAATAATTACCTCGATATATTTCTTGTATTCTCGTCCATCCATTGCCATCCAACGAAGCCTGGTAGGCAAGTTCCGGCACTTCAAGGGAGGTCAGCATCACCTGTGCCCCAACAGGAATTGAACCTGTATTTGTAGTAGCTTGCAGCTCAAAGGGTATGGTCATATCCTTGTCAAGTCTGGCTGACCAAACCGTATCTGAGCTGCCTCTGTTTCCCTCATAGTAACAACTCACGCCCCAGGCATACTGGCCCCAGTCCAAACTGCCCCAATTCATATCCATAAAAGCAGTGTCTATGATATGCGACACCAACAGCGTTGGCTCTTCTTCGAAACGACGACGGAACAATTCATAATACTGAAAAACGCGATTACCTTTTGCGATTGTGTCTATTTCACAGAAACAAATGTCATCGATATAGAAACAATCGTCTTCAGCATTGTTTAAAGCGTCTTTTTGGTATTTCCAAGTAAACAAATGCTCTCCCACGGTAATCGGGAAACAATGTTCTTGCCATTCACCTTGTCCAGAACACTCTAGCTTTTTGACACCGTCAATATAGAAAAGCCCCATATCCCAAGGCGACTCCGAAGAGATCCTCCCAAAAAAACGCATCTGACCTGATACAGGAACATATATCGAAACTTCAATTTGGGAGCATCCTCCATCAACCCCTTCACAAGACGACTTCATGCAATAAGATCCATTGTGCGCATGGGTTGAATCAATTACCCATGGATGTTCAGACAAAGTATTGCTCCAACTGAATTGAGTAAAGTCTCCTGTTTCAAACCCCTCTTCCAGTCGCGGTTCGTTCATAGACCACGACACTCTCACCATGTCCTCACCATATTGTCGAGCAGCCACATAGTTTACTGGCAAATACAATTCATGTAGAATAAAATCATAATCTTCAACAACGTCACCATCCTCGATGAAAAGGGAATCAGACGACATAGAAGTGGCATAACCTTCCGCGCTCGCAGCAACAAGGTAAGTCCCAGCATCAACAACGGCTTCGTAATAGCCTATCGAATCCGACAAGAAAACAAAAACCACCGTATCACCCTCAGTGTTGACCCCAGAAAAACAGACGGAAGCCCCCTCGATGGGCGTGCTACCATCCAGCTCAAAGACACTTCCATCAACCCATGCTTCGGCTTTGCCCGACTTTGCAATAAGCGAAGCAAACAAGACGAACAATATGTACCAAAGTCTTTTCATGTCAATACTTTACAAATTTCAGGTTCTTGCTTCCTGTCGAACCATTAATTGTGATGAAATACATTCCACTTTGCAGGTGATTCACAGAAATCACACACTGACCCAACATGTCAGTATGTAGAAGGGTCGATGGCATCACCACCGCACCTGCAACATCCACGACTGAAACAGCATAAGGCTTCAATGCTTTTAATCCATCTATCGTCAAGCAATCCTTGACAGGGTTGGGGTATAGTCTTGTCGAAGCAATCTGAGGTTGGTCTCCTTCATGGCGCATGACAACACGTTTTTGATTGTCTATATAAAGATGCAAATCATCAACAATGGGATGCTCAGGTGTTATCTCAATTTGTTCGCACAACCCATGGCCATAACGTGGCACATCGGCCATGACAACATATGTGCCAAAAGGTAAATTCCTAAACCGGAACTCGCCATGAGCATCGGTTAAAGCGAATCCCAACATCCTTTGTTTCGCCACATCCATTAGAAGCACGCTCACGTTTGACAAGCCTTCGGAACAAAACTCTTGCCCATCATCCTCACCAAACCAAGATGCACAATAAAAATCTTTTGCCCTGAACTGAGTCTCAGGATAATCGAAAACGCCCGCTATCACCCCCTGTCCTTGATCGAAGCCCTGCCGCAAGGCAGGCAGTTCGATGTCAACGTCATAAACAAAACCGTCCACATCGATCAAATTCGACTCATTCCATTGGAAATCACCCAAGTAGTAAGCACCCCCTGCCGTTGGATCCAAAGTATCAGCAAATGCGTATAGAATATAAGTGTCAGGAAGCAATGACGAGAATCTGAAATGTCCTTCTTCATCCGACACCGTCCTATAAAACCCGGAGAAAAACATGTTGTCGTCATCCAAACCGGCAGCGATCACATAGGAATTCGGCCTTTTACTTCCCTGCAACCACGTAGTCCCCTCTAATGAATACTCTTTCAATAAGTCGAATTGGATGGAATCGCAGGCATAACCGCAATATGACCAAGCCTCAAGATAAAGCCTAACAAAGCCCTGCTCTTTCTCATTAGGCCCAGGATAGTACATGGCATGCAACGCATGATCGTCCTCAAAAACGCCATCGCCGACAGTTCGCCAACAAATCGAATCACTATGGTAGGTTTCTGCTTCATTGAGCATAATCGGCCTATCAAAGCCGCTATAGTAATCCGTACCAGCATACACAGTCGCTTCTTGGAACAATTGCAATTGCAATTGATCAGTTCTCACAATTCCATTGCCAAGTACCTCGAGGGTCAGCGTCACAGAACCGTTATCATAATCACCCTCAGATGGGAAATAAATGGGACGTAGTGTCAACGAGTCGGAAAAATGACCTGAACCACTCGTTTTCCATACAAATCGGTTATAAGTGTATGGAATAGTAGATTTGTTAAGGGAATAGCCAGCCTGGGAAGCACACAATTCCCCGTCTTCACCCGCATATGGATAAGCGACAGCAAAGGCATAAGCGCTCTGACCTTTAGAAGCATAGGTGTCTGGATTATAGCCATGGTCGCAGGCTATAACCGCTACGTTTTCAGCTTGTTGCGACGACAAGACATAAGAAGTACCGTAAATCGGATTCGTGTGATTCGCAAATCTATAGTAATCGAAATCACCGTAAAACAGCACGTAATGGTCAACATCTTGTTCAGGATTCTCTTCCCAAGAAATACGATATGAGCCATTGACATATTGCTGCTTTACCATAAAAGGAGGCGAGATGGGAGCCGTAGTATCGCACACAGGCAAATAACCATCATATACAATTTCACCCAAAGAGGGGTTATCGTTCTTGTCGAAAATCACGCCATCAATAACCTCTTCCTGTTCCGTATCCCAATAGTTCGCACGCATATCCACGTCCTCAGAACCCAAATTGGCAAACAAAAGGGCGTCTTTCTTATAATGAAGGAAATTATTGCCATTCATACGTGATTTATCCGACTGAAATGTCACAATCCGTTTCTCGGCCTCACTGATGGTATTGTTTACAAAACAAGCAGAACCTGACGACAATAGATTGGTTAAGACCATTCCATTATCATAGAAAGAATTCCCTTCAAAGACCAAGTCACAGACGCGTAGCATTCTGACCGCCTCATCATTCTTCCAAAAGATGTTATTCCGTATCACTAGTGAATCCATAGCTGCCTTGATACCATAAGAGGAATAGGTACCACTCCCATCGGGAAGCTTCGAAGAAATCACGTTGTTAAGAATAAAGTTTTTGGCGTCCTTATCCGACAAACCTCCCACCGACTCGAATGAAATTGCAGTGGCAGCACCTTGGAAGCAATTGTCAGTAATGGTGTTTTTATTGCATTTAAAACCATACCCCACATTGGACATTTCGATATTTATCTGTCCTTGGTCGAAAATGCAATGAGCTATCCGGTTAAATTCACAATCACCATTTCTTGCTTTTAATTCTATTCCTGAAATACATTGATTGAAGAAGCAGCTATCTATAGTGCAACCACTACAATCAGAGAGTTCCACTCCTTTCCCAGCATAATAGTTGTTAAAAGTAACATGGCTCATCTTCACGCCCAAGCAATTGGAAGCATTCACTGCCGTCAAAGCCCCCATGATCCTAACATAGGATAGGCTGATCGTATCGGATTCGGTTACATTTTTCAGTTGCAGGCCAGCCCAGTCATGTGAAAACTCATAGCAAAGCAGATAGATGGAATCGTTTGGCCGTCCATTCATGCTAAGGCTACCACCATCCACACGAAGATAGGCGGATTGTCCAAAAAAAAGCTTAACGCCAGCCTCCACTTTCAACTGTCCGCCGTCCACTACATTCAACGATTCATTTACAAGATAAACCGAATCAGCGCCCATTTTCGGAAGAACAAGTGCTGAATCCACCACACCACCCAAAGGAACATAATGCTGAGCTTGGGCAGTGAAGCCAAAGGCCAAACATACCAAACACAACAACGATTTCACTATGGACAAACGCACTTTCATTTTTAGAAATAATAGGTCAAGCCCAGCTTCAATTGCCATGCTTGTTTTTTCAAAGCGTATGGAAATTCTGCGGCATACAACGATCCTGAAGTCCAATGATAGCTCACCTCAGGCACTAGTTCCACACGATTCACCAACTTGAATGCAGCCCCCAAACCGGCATAATATGAGAACTTATAAGGAGCCACCTGCTCACGGGTAATGGGAGCATAGAAGGGCATTTCTTCCGTATTGAACGAGCCAGCATAAGACACCAAGAAATCAACTTGAGCACCTGACTTGAGAAACATCCTAATATGATTGTTCTTCCAAAAGTCGAAAGTGGCAAAAACACCCACGCCCAGATACCCCAATTGGTTCATGTCACGATAGGAATAATGGGTCGTGGTTAACGGAATGTAGGTCGAATCCAAAATATATTGATAGGAGGTGTCGCCTTCTGGATGAACGACATAATACATATCGAGCGTATCGTTTACATAATAGTCGCCGTCATAAACCACCTCATTCAGCAAAAAGCGGTATTTTACCGAACGGTATGAAAGACTCATCCCAACGCTCCAGCGATCCCGTTTATAGCCTCCGTCCAAACCTGCCACAATTTCGGATGAAGGATCAATTACAACCGAAGCATCCTCATCACGCAATGAATAATCAAGTCTGTCGAAGCCAAAGCCCAAGTATGGATTAATAAACCAACCATTATCCTTGAATTTGGGCCATGGTATTTCCAAACCTTTATATTTCACTTGATAAACCGTGTCCTTTTCAACTACTTTTTCATGTCTAACCACCGTATCATAATGTGTCACTGTCCTGATTATTTGCATAGTATCAAAGATGCGGATGGTATCAGAGGTTTTATTGACCACCGTGTCGACTTTATGTTGAACAACTGTCTTAGGCGGGTCGTCAGGTTGAGCTTTAGGCTCTTGAGTTGGAGGAGCTTGAGGCGTATACAGCTGGCTGTTTCTACGAATGACATACTGCTTCCCAATTCGCTTGAAGCCGTAATCTGTCCCCTTAAGCAGGTCAGAAAGCACTTCTTCTATGGGTTTATATGAGCAGGAATAACGATCTATCTTGATTTTGCTCAGCTCTGCCTTGCTGAATGCCACATTTAACTCATATTCTTGAAAGAGTTTGTCGAGTGCCTCATCGAGGGTGCACGATTCCACCGACATGCTAATAAGAGGGTTGAAAGTTTGGGCCAAGGCCTTGGTGGGGAAGGACAAAAACACAAGCAACATTGCGACAAGCACAATGCCACATTTCTTTATAATCCCTTGCTTTTTAGTGTATTTATATAATAAAAAAGACGCCATTTCCAGAAGCATATAACACGCCGCTAATGTACGACAAAAAATCGACATAGGGGAACTCTTTGTTAAAAAAATGGAAATGGGGTCAGAGCAAGGGAGGCTTAACGAATCACATAGACATTGTCCGACTTGGTCACCTTCATGTCGAATACGGTGGCAATGGTTTCAAGCACTTCCTCGACAGAATCTTGATCGGTGAAACGAGCTGTGAGCTTGTCGTTGGCATGTTCGGCAGCAAGGTCGATGTGGATGTTAAAAATATGCTCAAGCGCCTCGACGATTGTGTTCAGGCTTACATCATTGAAATCAAGCACATGGTCAGCAAGAAGTTCCTCCTCTTTCACTTCAGCATACGTCATGGTCATCAGTTGGCCAGAGGCAAAAACGCCTCTTTGCTCAGGTAGTATCTCTTGTTCAGACAGAACGTTACCTTGCTCATCAATGGCAGTCATTCTAACCTTACCATTATACAGGTCGAGGATGAACTTATCAGATTCCAGGGGAGCATTCAAAAGGAATGATGTGCCAAGCACTTCAACGTCAAGGCCATCACAATGGATCACGAAAGGTCTTTGTTCATCTTTCGCAACGTCGAACAATGCCTTACCCTCAAATTTGACCTCGCGTTCACCTTTGGCAAATTGTTTGGGGTGTTTGATGATGGCGTCGCCAGTGAAAGTCACAGAACTTCCATCAGGCAAAACGTAAGGCGTTTCTGAATCCCAATCAGCAGAGGCAAGGGTAACATTCCCCATCGGCTTTGAAACCAGGAAGCCAAAGACCAATGCTACAACGATAGCGGCAGCGGCACTAGCAACATATCTCACATTCCTTCTCAGCCATGGCATTTCGACCACCTTGGCAGTGGACTTCGATTCGGAAAGTTCAATGGATTGGTTGACCGAGTTGAGTGCTGACTCAACATCAATGGTCTCTGGCATAGGGAAGGCTGTCAGTTCCCAAACCTTTTTAAATGATTCGAAATAAGACTGATGCTCTTTTGAATCAGCAACCCATGACAACAACGAAACGGCTTCCTCAGGCGAGCAGAGCCCGTCGAGATAGCTCATTATCAGTGCGTCATATTGAATTGCAGCGTTCATTTTTCTTATCTTCCTTAATCGAATTCATCTATATGACTCGCAACTATGGTTTTACCCTTAGTCGTTTTTCAAAAAAATTACGTTTTATCAAATGTAATCTTTCAGCCCGTCTTTCAATTGTTTTATGGCTGCGCTCATATGAGTTTCAACTGTCTTTAACGAAATACCCATTTTATCGGCAATCTCCGCATATTTCAAACCATCGAAGCGGCTGGCCAGAAAGACCTCACGGCGTTTTTCAGGCATGGCAGCAAGCACCTGCTGATAGGAGTGTTCCAGATTTTTCGACTGTAGCTCTTCCGAAGGGTCATTGCTCTCCACATCATCAGTCACAAGATTCTGATGCACCTCATCATGTAGTTTCACCTTATTAATATATGTAAGCGCCCCGTTTCTCACAGAACGAACAATATAGGAATCAAAAGAACTGGTGATATTGAGTCTGGATCGACCCGTCCAAATCTTAACAAACAAATCTTGGACGATCTCGGCAGCCACGTCAGTATCGCCCACATAGCGAAGGCAATAACGCACCAAGGAGGGATAATAATGCCTGAAAATGGCATCAAATGACGGCTTGTCGCCTTTGATCATTTTCCCGTATAGTACATTTAACTCGCTATCGTTCATTAATTTGATGATAATAGTTGTGAGAAAATCGGCGGCAAAGGTACACTTTTTTACCATATCAGTGCCATTCCCTATACAAAAGGAGTGTTAAAAAGACAAAAAAAGGTCCTCTTTATTAATTAATTGGGCGCAATGATTGTTTAAAGAACAGAAAACAAAGTGGACAAAAGAAACTCATAACCAAAAAATTACAAACATAACAAAGCACCTGACAAAAAAAAGTTTCGAAAAAAAGGAAAGAAAGGCTTGTGCTATTGAAAAAAGTTGTATTTTTGCAGTCCGAAAAAAAAGAGAGATAGAGTATCTAATTTAAAGATATCGAGAAATGTACGCAATAGTAGAAATCGCAGGACAACAGTTCAAAGTGACGAAGGGACAGCAAATTTTCGTCAACAGACTGCATGAAGAAGAAGGAAGCAAGGTTTCTTTCGACAGAGTATTATTAATTGGAAACGAAGGTTCGACGAAAATAGGAGCCCCGACGGTAGCCGGCGCCAATGTCGAAGCCACTGTGCTTGAGCACCTCAAAGGCAACAAAATTATTGTTTTCAAGAAGAAGAGAAGAAAAGGCTATCAGACTTCTAACGGTCACCGTCAGTATCTGAGCAAGATTCAAATCGAGAATATCACTGAGTAAAAACCCGAAAAAATAAGAAGATATGGCACACAAAAAAGGCGTT
>DBXU01000033.1:20255-23070 GCA_002310075.1 Bacteroidales bacterium UBA1204
GTGAAACTTTTCGGTGGACAAGCCGCTATTGCTGGCAACATCATCGTTCGTCAGCGCGGTACTAAGCACTATCCCGGCAAGAATGTTGGCATGGGCAAAGACCATACTTTATATGCTTTATGCGACGGCATCGTGGAATTCACGAAGAAAAAAGACAATAAGTCTTTCGTTTCCATCAACCCTGTTGAAGCAGAAATTACCGAATAAGTTCTCATAATGATATGAAAACCCGATTTCCGATTGGAAGTCGGGTTTTTTCTTTTTCGGCAATACCATTTTCCAAAAATAAGTATCTTTGCATTTCTTACAACAGAATTATGTTAGACTATAAGTACAACACACTTCGGCTTGCATTCCTGCTTGCAGCAATAATGCTAGTTGCACCTTGCTGCAAGCAAAAATCCAATCCTACAACACAACAGATTGAATTAGTGAAAAGACAGGTCAGCGCCGACCGAGAAGCCTTACATGAAATCGAGTCGGTTGACTACCCTCAACTAGAAGACGACTTTTACCACTGTGACTCAATGCTTCAGTATGTCGACCAAGAGACCGCCGTACAGCAATTCGACAAGCTCAACTTGGCGAAGGCATATCTCATACAGTTTCAGGAAACGTTACCTCGCATGCAAGCCGACATAGACTCCTCCCTGCTCCAGCTCGACCGACTTGAGGCTGACGCCAACAGCCATTATTTGAGCGATTCACTGGTGCTTGTTTATCTCCAAGAAGAAAAAGACATTGCCAATCGGCTGCACGAACAGGTCCTCTATTTCAAAGACAGACTCGGCAACAGCCAAAAAGAGTTGGATATCCTCTCAAAACACTGACTCTAATATACAACCATGACACGACAGCTGCCCCTCCTACTGTTTCTGCTCTTTTTCACCTCATGGGTGACTGCTCAGTCATTGGACAGCGACAGCAAGAAAAAACAGAAACTGTCGCAGCAAGATGAACAAAGGCTTATTGACGAGCAACTCGCCAGCCAATACTTCAAAGAGCAAGACTATCAAAACGCCAGGGATCTATACCAAAAACTCTATAAAAAGACAGGACAAACCTATCATTTTCAGCAATATATCGAATGTTCTTTGATTCTTAAAGAATATGAAGACGCCGAAAAAGCACTGAAATCGTTTTATAAGAGCAACCCCAACTATACGAAAAGTTTGGCCGACATCGTCTATGTCTATCTTTTGGAAGGCAAGACGGACAAAGCCGACCGGCAATTCAAGGAAATCCTGAACACGCTTCCTCCCAAATCTCAAATCATCAGAAACCTCGGTTCGAATTTCCAGTCCAGAGGTCTAAACGACATGGCCAAGGCAATCTATGAGAAAGGCAACAAGCTCCTTGGTGATTCAGACAACCTCAACATGGACCTGGCGTATCTAAGCCAGTCAACCGCCAACTATCAAGAAGCTTTCCGCTATTACTTCCTAGAGCTGGAAGCGCACCCCGGACAATACAACAATATACGCAACCGATTGCAGACCCTTTTGTTCTACGACGTGAACAACAGCATCACGGACGACCTACGTATTGCCTTGCTCAAGCAAACCCAAGAGAAACCCGATAACATTGAGTTCGCTCAATTGCTGGTATGGTTCGCTCTACAACAAGAAGACTATGATATCGCCCTTGCCCAATGCCAAAGCATCGACAGAAAAACAAACAACCAAGATGCACAAATCAACAATCTTGCCAGCATCTGCCTTAACAACAAGCAATATGACATAGCCCGTGAAGGCTATGACTATATTTTGCGCAAAGGCAAAAACAACCCTTTCTACGGCCAAGCGCTCACGGGCACCATCAAAGCTGACTACCAAAAACTCATTGACGCAAATCTTCCTGACACAAAGGCTTTTGATAAAATCACGAAACGTATTGATGATGCTTATGAGGATATCAGCACCCGCGACTTATCAAGATTGTTACTGATCCAAGCCGACATCATGACCTATCAGCTCAACCAGTCTGAAGAAGCTGTCGATCTGCTTACGAATGCCATCGCAACAACTGAAAACAAGCAGGACCAAGCTGAACTCAAGCTGAAGTTAGCCGACATCTACCTCCGTGACAATGAGGTGTGGGAAGCCACACTGCTCTACAGCCAAGTCGACAAAAGCATGAAAGAAGAACCGCTCGGCCATGAAGCAAGGTTCAAAAATGCTCAACTTCGCTACTTCATTGGAGAATACGAGTGGGCGGAAAGCCAATTGAAGGTGCTGAAAGCCGCCACTTCGAAACTCATCGCTAACGATGCCATGACGCTTTCCTTGATCATCAAAGACAATTTGGAGGCTGACACCCTGGGATTAGAGCTCAACCGTTTGGCACAGGCCGATTATAGAATATACCAGCAAAAGGAAGACGAAGCCATCACATTGCTTGACGACATCATTGCCACCGGCAACGATGTCAGTAAACCCCATGCCCTGTTCCGAAAAGGAGAGATTGCAGAACACCGTAAAGAGTTCGAGACTGCTGAGCAATTGTTCTTACAAATTGTGGAACAGTTTCCTTACAGTTATATGGCCGATGCCGCTTTGATGCACGCAGCGTCGATAGAACAGAGCCATTTGAAAAACAAAGAATTGGCCAAGCAACACTACGAGAAACTGATTGACGAATACCCAACGAGCATTTATACTGCACAAGCGAAGAAAAACTACAGAAAGTTATGAGTGAGAGGTGAGGAGTGTTGAGTTTTTTGCCATTAACAACATTGATGCGGTTAATGGCCAACAGCCAAAATAGATGATAATATGTACAACGAAGTAAGACCCAAGAAAGCCTTAGGCCAGCA
>DBXU01000033.1:23155-23304 GCA_002310075.1 Bacteroidales bacterium UBA1204
GGCGTTTTGACCCAATATTTGGTGCAAAACATCATCGAAAAGTTCCACGTCATCGAAATCGACAAAGAGTCTATCGCCTATTTGGAGAAGCATTTCCCCATGCTCGGCGAGCGGCTGATTGAGGGCGACTTCCTCCGCACCGACCTCAG
>DBXU01000033.1:23334-34436 GCA_002310075.1 Bacteroidales bacterium UBA1204
AATTTCCCTTACAACATCAGCAGCCAGATTTTCTTCCAAGTGTTGAAATACAAGGAACAAGTCGTGGAGGTGGTCGGAATGGTGCAGAAAGAAATGGCCGAGCGCATGGCCGCTAAGGAAGGCAGCAAGACCTACGGCATTTTGAGTGTATTAATGCAGGCTTGGTACGACATTGACTACCTTTTCACCGTTCACGAGAACGTGTTCAATCCGCCTCCAAAGGTGAAGTCGGCCGTGATAAAAATGCGGCGCAATGCCGTCACCGACTTGGGTTGCGACGAGAAGCTGTTTGTAAGCATCGTCAAGCAAGCCTTCAATCAACGTCGCAAAACCATGCGCAACTCACTGCGTCCGATGCTCAGCCCTGAAATCATCGAAAACGATGTCTTCAACAAGCGGCCTGAGCAGCTTTCAGTAAGAGATTTCATCGACTTGACAAATCTGATTGGAGGGAATCACGCCCAGCTTTAATTGGCTTTCAGCGAAAGGCTCTTTTTCCGCATGGCATGGCGCACAGTAAGGAAGGCCGAAGTACATCCCACCACTAGTATGGTGGCGAAAATCAGTAGCACATCTTTCAACTTCAAAAGTACGGGATAGGCATCCACGACATAGTTGCCGCCTGTGCCAAACTTCACGAAACCGAACTGTTGTTGCAAGAGCACCAAAACAATGCCCAACAGCAAGCCGATGATGCCGCCTGCAACCGAAATCAACAGTCCTTCATTGAGGAAAATTCTCTGTATCAATCGTTTGTCGGCACCCATTGACTTTAGGATTTCAGTATCCTTGCGCTTGTCGATCATCAGCATGGAGAGTGAACCAACCACATTGAAGGTGGCCAAAATTAGAATAAACGTAAGGATGACATACACCGCCCATTTCTCAGAGCGCATAATCCTGTAAAGCGTTTCCTGTTGTTCTTGTTGGTTCTTTACGGTGAAATCCTCCCCTATCACTGCTTTCACTTCCCTTTTCACCTTATTAATATCCACATTCGGGACAGTAAAAAGCTCCACATTCGAGGCTCTATTTTCATATTCAAGCAGTTCCGAAAGCCAATCGAAAGGCACTAGCACCAACTTTTCATCTTGTTCTTGTTCGGTGGAAAAAACACTGCATACGGTCAGGACATCGGAGTTGAAGCTGTTATCTAGGCTCATCTGAGAAGCGTTGCCCCGTTTAGGCACATAGACGCGTACCATCGCATAGGGATTATAGGCATTGATACCAAGATACCATGCCACACCTGCGCCTGGAACGGCGAAGCCATGTTCATCCCCGTCTGAGAGTCGCAAACCATCCCCACTGAATACGGCCTCATTCAAGCGGTCGATACTTTGATAATCCAATCCAACACCTTTCACCTGACCAATATGTTGTTTGTCGTTAGCACGGAAAAGTGCATCTTCAGTAATGGTCGGGATTACATAATTAACACCTTGTATTTCTTTAAGTTGTCCCAATGGAAAAGCGGTCAAATCAATGGTTTTGCCTTTCACAGCAGAAACTTGCAGGTCAGGTGTAAGGCGGTTGTTCATTGAGGAAATCACCTTCTCCAATCCGTTGAAGGCCGACAGCACCACGATAAGTGCAAATGAGCCAACACTAATACCAAAGATGGAAATCCATGTGATGATATTAATGAGATTGTGGCTCTTTTTAGCCACCAGATAACGGTTCGCTATGAATAGCGGTAGTCTCACTTGTCGGGATGCAGCAAGTTGTCAATGTTTTCAATATAATCCAGCGAGTCGTCCTCGATGAAACGTAATTCGGGAACCACTCTCATCTGATGACGGATACGGTTGCCAAGCAAACCTCGAATGGCTTTAGCATTTTGAGCCACTTCCTCAACCACCTTTTTTTTCTCTTCCACACCGAAAACGCTCAGATACACACGAGCGTATGAAAGGTCGGAAGTGACATTGACCCGGGTCACGGTTATCATAAGTGAAGGCACTTTCGGCTTCAGTTCCTTCTGGAAAATATCACCTAATTCTTTTAGCAACAGCTTGTTTACTTTCTCTAAGCGCTTACCTTCCATGTTATTCAGTTTACAGTTGTTCAGTTATCCGATAGTTGGGAATGCAAAAATAGGCAAATCTTTTGAAATCTATTGAAAAAGCCTAGTTTAAACTGAAAATGTTTATTTTTGCTATTCTAAAACCATGACAAATATCCCCTGATGAAATCATACATTAAAACCGCAATTGTCTTAGCCCTGATATTTTTGTCAGCACTTTCTTATGCGCAAGAAAAAGCAGGCACTTATGTGGAAAATGAGTTTATCATTTGGTTAGAGCAAGGCGTGGATGCATCAACCTTTGCCGCCAACTCCAACGCAGGAATTACGCCGAGCAGATTACTATCTAAAAGACTGAATATCTGGCTTTTTGAAATCTCAAGCAACAAAATGTCAAGAGATGAAATAATGCAATGTTTAACCAAGAATGCCGACGTGCGGATCATCCAAAACAACCATACGAATATTGTATTACGCGAAGCAATCCCAGATGACCCTTACTATGACCAACAATGGGCGCCTGCCATCATAGAACTGCCACAAGCATGGGACGAATTCACCACTGGCGGGACAACTGCAACAGGTGATACTATCGTGGTGGCCGTCATTGACGGAGGAGCCGATTGGACTCATGAAGACCTAAATTGTTGGGTTAACTACCATGAGATACCATATAACAGAATCGATGACGATGGCAACGGTTATATCGATGACTATTATGGTTGGAACGCATACAATCATAACGGATATGTAGGTTGCAATAACCATGGCACCCATGTTTCAGGCATCATCGGAGCGGTCGGCAACAACGGGAAAGGCGTCTGCGGCGTGAATTGGAATGTAAAGGTTTTGTCCATTTGCGGGAGTTCGACCAACGAGTCCATTGTTGTTGAAGCTTATGCCTATGCGTTAGAAATGCGTGCCCGATACAATGAGACCAATGGCGAAGAAGGTGCCTTCATCGTAGCCACCAACTCATCTTTTGGCGTCGATTATGGGGATCCTGACGACTATCCAATCTGGTGCTCAATGTACGATGAAATGGGCGATGTCGGCATCTTGAGTTGCGGTGCCGGTCCCAACATGAACGTGAATGTCGATATGGTAGGCGATGTGCCTTCTACCTGTCCAGGTAATTATTTGATCGGCATCACAAACACCAACGCCTCAGATGAAAAATATGGGGGTGCTGGTTATGGCGTTAACAATATCGATATTGGTGCACCGGGTACAAGCATCTATTCCACAACGCCCAACAACGGGTACAACGATTTAACCGGCACCTCGATGGCCACCCCTCAAGTATCAGGCACCATTGCGCTAATGTATGCCGCCTTGCCAGAGGAGATGATGCAAGTTTGCAAAAACAATCCAGCAAATTTCTGTCTCATAATGAAATACCATCTTCTTAATGGTGCCGACCACCTGCCTTCTTTGGATGGTTTAGTTGCCTCTAGCAGGCGATTGAATGCATACGGAGCCATTGAAAGTGTTTTATTTGATAGCATTACCCCCTCACTAATCGGTGAGGTCATCATAACAGGCGAGCCTTTCTTCGGAGAGACCTTGACTGCCGAAACGAACCTAAGTTCCATACCTTATACTTCTGATTTGGGAGAATTAAGCTACCAATGGCAAAGAGACGCAACAGCGATTGAAGGTGCCAGTTATCCGACCTACACCTTGACTGAAGACGACATATACAAGAGCATTTGCGTACAAGTCACTGCTGAAAACTGTACGGGGGCTATTACTTCGTCCTTTTTCGGTCCCATCAAAAAGGCTGAGCAAGCCATGCCCGAGGCCCCTTTAATGGAAAGCCACACCGACACAAGCATCGTTCTTACCGCGATAGAAAACGGCGAATACAAAATCGACGGCGAGGATTGGCAACAGTCTCCTATTTTCGAAGGTCTGTTGCCTAGTACTTCATACACCTTCAGCCAACGCAGAAAGGAAACAGGAACACATTACGCCTCACCTGCAAGTCCAGAATCGGTGTTCACCACCATGCCTTATAACCAACTCAATGAAAATCACAGAGATACTTTCAAGATCTACCCTAACCCTTCCAATGGCTCTATAACAGTGGAAGGCTCAGGAATGCTCATCGTCACAAACCTCTTTGGACAAACCATCTTGTCTAAAGAAATCGAAGGCAAAGACAAGGTGGAATTATCACCTGGATTGTATTTCGTAAGACCAGGAACCAAGACGCAAAAAGTCGTGGTGGAATAGTCTGTTATTCCTTTCGTTTCGAATCCATGATAATGGTCACTGGACCATCATTCAGCAATTCTACGGCCATCATGGCACCAAATTCACCGCTTTGTACTTCGCGACCTGAAATTTCCGCAAGTCGTTTCAGAAATCTTTCATACAAAGGGATAGCCTGTTCGGGGCGGGCAGCACGAATGAAACTCGGGCGGTTGCCTTTCTTAGTCAAGGCATGAAGGGTAAACTGACTCACCACGAGGAAAGACCCTCCCACCTGATTAATGTCAAGGTTCATCGAATCAGTGTCGTCGTCAAAAATGCGAAGTTTGGTGAGTTTCTGGCAAAGCCATTCAATATCTTCCTCATCATCGGCTTCCTCAATGCCAAGCAAAATCAACATGCCTAGTCCAATTTCAGACTTCACCTTGCCGCCAATGGTGACGGAAGCATGGGTAACGCGTTGTGCAACAATTCTCATAAGTCAAGATCCGTGAGCCCGTCGAGGGGCTGATTCAACAATGCATTATTTTAAAAATCATTTCGCGATACAAATCCTTTTCGCTGACTTCGCCACTCTTGTAACCTTTAGACTTCATATCGAATTCTCGCAAAATAGAGATGCATCGGATACAAGCACCGGGCGAATAATTCCGTGCAGCTAGCTGATAGTCCTTTACAAAAAAGGGATTCACCCCCAACACACTGGCCAATGCACCTTGTGATTTATCTGTGGCGAAATGAAGCTTAAGAATCTTGGTAAAATAACCGTATAGCGTTATCGCTGTTACCAACAATGGGTTGTCTTTCCCATTGTCGCCAAAATAATTCACGATGCGGTTCGCTTTTAGTACATCGCGGCTGCCGATGGCATTCTGCAATTCGAAGACGTTGTAATCTTTAGAGATGCCAATATTGCGCTCCACATCAGCATCATCGATACTCTTGTTTTTCGGTAGGGCAATGATGAGTTTTTTTAATTCATTAGTGATTTTGTGGAGGTCGGTACCGAGAAAATCGGCCAACATCTGGGTAGCTTTGGGCGTGATTGAATAACCCTCAGCCATCAAGTAGTTTTGAATCCATCCAGGAATGTTGCTATCATACAGCTTCTTCGATTCAAACCAGACGCCTTTCTTGTCGATCTTTTTGGCAAGTGTCTTGCGCTTGTCAAACTTCTTATACTTATAGGCAAAAACAAGAAGTGTGGTCTCAGGGATGGTATCGAGATAGGCTTCAAAAGTCTCCAAGTTCTTCACGTCCTGGGCTTCCTTGACGATAACCACCATGCGTTCTCCCATCATCGGGAAGCTGCGGGCATGGTTGGCAATAGTCTCCACGTCCACATCGCGGCCATAAAGCACGATTTGGTTGAAAGCGCGGTCGGCCTCGTCCAAGGCTTCGTTCTCGATGGTGTCCGAAATCATGTCTATGAAATAGGGTTCTTCGCCCGTCAGGAAATAGACAGGTGCGAAGTTTTTCTTGTGGATCTCAGAAAGAATCTGCTCGTAAGTCATCAGAACTTCAAATGCTTGACGGTGATACCGTTATTGATCAATTGGCGTAGCGAGTCGATGCCGATGCGCAAATGTTCGCCGACATAGTTCTTGCTCACCTTCTTATCACTCTCCTCAGTCTTCACCCCTTCAGGTACCATGGGGTTATCAGACACCAGCAACAATGCGCCTGTTGGGATTTCGTTATGGAAGCCGACCGTGAATATAGTCGCTGTCTCCATGTCGACTGCCATGCAACGGATTTTGCGAAGGTAATCCTTGAAATCGTCATCATGTTCCCACACGCGACGGTTGGTAGTGTACACCGTCCCCGTCCAATAATCGCGTCCATAGTCGCGAATGGTTGTGGAAATAGCTTTTTCTAGACTGAATGCGGGCAAGGCGGGAACTTCAGGCGGGAAATAGTCGTTGGAAGTACCTTCACCGCGGATGGCCGCAATAGGCAATATCAAATCACCGACCTTATTGATTCTCTTGATACCGCCACATTTGCCGAGAAACAGCACTGCTTTAGGCTGGATGGCGCTCAGTAGGTCCATGATGGTGGCGGCGTTTGCACTACCCATGCTGAAGTTTATGATGGTGATTTCTCCATCGGTGGCGCAAGGCATGGAACGGTCGCGCCCCACAACCTCAACGCCTTGCCATTCAGCGAAACGATCGACATAATTCTGGAAATTGGTCAACAGGATGTATTTACCGAACTTATCCAAAGGCAAACCTGTATAACGCGGCAGCCAGTTTTCTACTATTTCTCGCTTGGTCTTCATTTTCTGTCTTTTATTTGCGCAAAGATAGAAAATCTATTTGAATTGTGTGTATCTTTGCCTTGAAATCGAAGAATGTACTAAGCCCAATGACACGCTATCCCATAAAAATATTAATGGCTTTCGGCTGCACCTTTGAGCCCGAGGGGGACGAGTTCTTCGACTGGCTGATGCGCAACGGCTATCCCGAGCTCGGCGCCTTGAGCCGGACTATTCAGGGCGACACCGAGGCCAAGGACTGGCTTATGAATCACGGCTTCCCTCAACTGGCCGCCATTGACAGCGTTATCGACAAGGAAGAAAAAGCCGCCCAATGGCTTCTGAAGAACCATTTTGAAGTCAATTTGGCCTTTGCAAAAGCCATTAATCGAGACGATGATGCCATTATATGGCTGGAAAAAAACGAACTACAGGTTTTCATCGTTCTTGCCAACAAGATTCGCAAATATTTGGATGACAAATATTTAGACTATCATAAAATCCATTTTTAAAATGACTGAAAAAAAGTTGCGATTTGTAACAGAAAAAATCATAACTTTGCGGCCAATCCGATATTGCAAATAATATTCAGAAAAATCATAAAAACATGAAAAAAGGATTAAGCATCATCATCAACATTCTGCTATTCGCAGCGATTCTGTTTTTAGCATGGCAAGTCATCAAGAGCATCCAAGCCCCTATCAAGTTCGGTAACGAACAAAAGGCTCGTGAGTCAAAAGTCGTCGAACGTCTTATTGACATCCGTAATGCAGAAGTGCTATACAAACAAGCCAACAACAAATACACTGCTAGTTTCGACACGTTGATCAACTTCTGCGAAACTGCAGAGATTCCGATTGTGAACATCATCCCTGACCCAACCGACACTACATTCACCCGTACCATCAACGATACTTTGGGTTATGTAAAGATTGCCGACTCTCTCTTCAAAGGAAGAGAAAACGTCAATCTCGAAGACCTCAGGTATGTCCCGTTCAGCGATCCTCAGGAAGAGTTTGAGCTTGAAGCTGGTGTTATCAACCGCAGCGGTATCAGTGTTCCTGTCTTCGAAGCCAAGACTCCCTATGAAGTTTATTTGAACGGCCTCGACCCACAAAGAGTCCTTAACGCCAAAGCTGAAAAGGAAAGCATCTTCAGATATGCTGGCATGAAAGTCGGTTCCATGGAAGAAGCTACCACGGACGGTAACTGGGAAAAACTTTAAGCCTTATTGGATGACTGCAACATTGAATCCTTATATCTCCAAGTTTGACGCGGGTTTTGATGTTGAAAGGTCGTCGACATACAGAATGGCCATCCAACTTGCGTTGGGTGGTTATTCTTTTGCCGTATTCGATGGCAATGATATCATAGCGATAGAAGCCTATCGATCGGACTCCTTTACGGATTGGTTGGACGTCCAAACATCTTTAGAGCGCACATTGGAATCTAAAAAGATGTTGGGCAAACCTTTCAACTCGGTTGCGTGTATCATCGACGACCGCACTTCCGTTTGGGTCCCTAACGCTTTATTTGACCTAGAAAAAGCGCCTACCTATCTCGGTTTCAACTTCCCAATGCCCAATGGGACAACGGTTCTTCACGATTCGATTCCCGAGGCAGATTGCGTCAACGTATTCGGCATTCCACAATTGTTAATAAACAGATTGACAGACAGATGGCCACACTTGTCCATCAAGCATGCAGGAAGTTTGTTCGTTTCAACTGTTTTGGAGAAAAAACATGAAGAGGACCATGCCTATGTAAACGTCAGAAACCGCGATTTCGACTTGGTCATTATCAAAGACGGGGCTCTTGCGTTCGTCAACAACTTCAGATTCAACACTAAAGAAGATTTCGCCTATTTTCTTTTGTTCGCCTTAGAACAAAACCATTTGACGGGACAAGACCTCCCTGTCACTTTTTCAGGACTCATTCTCCCTGAATCAGAGATTGTAGACCTCTGCAGCCGTTACATCAAGACGATCGATTTTGTGGAGAAGCCAGAAGGGCTCAAGACTCGCGAAGCAATTAAAGAAATCCCGTATCAATACTATCACCTTTATTATCCATTGTTCAGATGAGAATCATCAGGGGGAGATTCCAAAGGCGGCAGATTATTGCACCCAACAATTTGCCTGTAAGGCCAACCACCGACATGGCCAAGGAAAGTCTGTTCAACATCCTGGAGAACTACTATGATTTCGAGGAAACCGAGGCATTGGACTTGTTTGCAGGCACTGGCAACATCTCCTATGAATTGGTATCAAGAGGCTGCACAAAGGTGGTTTCTGTCGACCAAGACTACGGTTGCGTAAAGTTCATTCGGGAGACCGCCAACAAACTGAATATGAACGAGTTGCTTGTGGTTCGCTCGGATGTATATCGTTTTCTCGAAAAGCACAAGATGCAATACGATCTCATCTTCGCCGACCCTCCCTATGACTGCGAACACTATGAAACCCTGGTACGACTTATTTTCGACAACAACCTGCTGAAAGAAAATGGCATGTTCGTGCTAGAGCATGACAAATACCATAATTTTGAGGAACATCCCCATTTCATGGAGCAAAGACATTATGGCAAGGTTAACTTCAGTTTTTTCGCGCAGACCATTGAAGAAAGCGAAGCTGAAGAATCAAATGAATAACGCGTAATTAAATATACCCGAAACGTTTCCTAACGATTTCCTTCTCTTCATCGCTACTATCGCGGAAGAGCGGCATCACCTCGTCTTCTGGGAAGTCGGTGAAAGTAAGGAAGAGAAGCGAATCCAAGGTGTCATTGAAATCTGGATCCACATTAAAGCAGAGGAACTTGGCATTCAGCTTCAGGTATTTCTTAAACAGTGTAGGCAGACGATACTGACCATTACTTAAGCGGAACATAAACTTGTCGAACTTATCTATCGACTCCATATTACCTTGCATCAGAACATCAGGATTCGCTTTCAGGAAGTCGGAATGGAAAGGTGTCAGTGGCGTTGCCATATGGGCCAAGTCCTCGCTCACAGGATGCTTCTCGGAAACATATTTCACGATCATGCTCATGTAGAACTTCGGATACCAAGCGCTGATGCTCACCGGGCCAATGAAATGGTTGATGTCGGGATAGCGAACAACCACATCCGACAAGCCTCGCAGCAGTAACACCAAAGGAAGCACCTCCTTTTGGTAATCGAGCGCTACGAAGGACCGTCCCAATTCTATGGTATGCGACAATTTCTCAGAGAAAGCCTCACTGATACTAAACAGCGTGCTAATATAAAAGCCTTTAATGCCATATCTAGGGATGATGTCACTTCCTATGCCAAGTCGATAGCAACCCGCAATCCTCTGTTTGGCATTATCCCAAAGAATCAAGTGTTTGAAATGCGTGTCAAATTCATCTTGATCTAAGCTCTTACCCGTACCCTCGCCGATGGCACGGAAGGCCTCCTCACGAAGACGGGCAATCTCATGCATCAAATTCGGTATATCTTCATGATCAGCGAGATAACAATCGTAATCGGAAGCGGAATAGAGAAACGACTTTTCGCGAATGGCTTCCAATTCTTTTAACATCAAAGCAACATCTGACGGAGCTTCTATCTCGGCCATATTGGACGTTCCGCCAACAACTGTTTGCTCAGGAATATTAGCTTCAAGCGCATAAGTGCGGCTGCGCAAATAGGCAGCCAAATCAACAGGTTTCTCATAAAGAGTAATTTCAGCTGGTAAAATCGGCTTCCCAACCTGTAAATTGAAATTAGTATCATGCTTGTTGATCAGTTCCCTAGTCAAATGCGCCGTTCCCAACATGGGATGTATCTTGTCGACAACATAAAACAGCTTTGAATTGCGACCTTCCCAAAAAACAGGGATTACAGGAACGTTGGCGGTCTTGATGATACGGGCAATGGAAGTACTCCAAGGCAGGTCTTCTGGATAGTCATGCCCATGATAACGCGACACTTCACCAGCAGGGAAAACACCCAATCCGTTGCCAGCTGCGATATGCTGTATTGCACCTTTAATGCCGTTCACACTGCTCTTCCATTCGGGGTTCTTCTCAAAAGGATTCACCGAGAAGAAGCATTCTTTAAGGTTCGGGATATGCGACAGAATGAAATTGGCCATCAACTTGAAATCGGGTCGCACCTTAGCAATGGCGCTCAAAAGCATCACACCTTCGATGCCACCAAAAGGATGGTTGCTTACCACGATGAAGCCCCCTTCTTTAGGAATATTGTCCAATTGTTCGGGACTGATATCAATGGTGATACCCATGTTCTCAATGAGATGGTCAGCAAACTCACGACCTTGATAATCAGCTGCTCCGTCAAACAAACGGTTGATTTTCCCCAAACGGAGATAGCCATAGACCAATCCTGCGACACAAGTGCCAAAGAAGCCTTTCATGCCGAGAGCCTGCTTCAAATCCTTATTGGTAACTACTTTTCGCATAGGTTTCAAACGGCAAAGATACTGAAATAATCAATCAAACCATAATTAAAGGAGACAAATTGTATTATGAGGCAAACAAAAAAGTCCGCAGACGACTGCGGACTTTTTTGCATTAATAAGGTATCTGTATCAATCGACATCGGCACGAGCCATG
>DBXU01000033.1:34513-34683 GCA_002310075.1 Bacteroidales bacterium UBA1204
ACGATGTTCACTATCAGAGCGAGTGCGCTGATCACCATCATCATGGTAGGATTGGCTGCCACGACGGAAGGATCAACTGTAGTGCCCACAACGCCGTCAACGGCAGCCTGTCCGCCCGCAGCGTACAGTTTCTCAATGGTGGTAACACCTTCAGGATAGAGAACGGGGAG
>DBXU01000018.1:0-1628 GCA_002310075.1 Bacteroidales bacterium UBA1204
TCGTCCGGGTTTTGGAAGAACTTGATCTGGGTTTCTTCGTTGCTGTTGATGTACTGGTTCTGCAGGCAGTTGGAGTTACCCACGGTAGAGACGATCCACACGAAAGGCAGACGGCCGGTGTAGAGGCCTGAGCCACCGCGGACGATGTACTTACGTTCGCCAGTGAGGTCCCAATTGAAGCCCAAGCGGGGTGAGAGGTTCACGCGAGCCTTAGGCATGTCGGCGGTCGACATTCCGTACATGGTGTTGCCTTCGCCGTCGGCGATGCTGTGGTGGACAATTTTCGTTCCAGTCACATTGCCATTTTCGTCTAAAATATCCTCTTCTTTGTCAAAGCCTTCAGCAAACTCCTTGTTGTAGTTGTACTCGGCGATGGAAGGATAGTAAGGCAGTTCGGCGCGGAGACCGAGGGCGAGTTTGAAGCGCTCGCTGAGGGTCATTTCGTCCTGCAGGTAGAGAGAACCTTGCATGTAGTTGAACGAAGGATAGACCTGTTCGTGCTTTTCGTTGTTACCATAGGTGATGGCGAAAGCGCGAGGATTGGCGTTGTTGACGAAGTCTTCCCAGCTGTTGTAGACATAGTAGCCGGCGCCGCCTTGCATGAAGCCGTTCTTGGTCTTGTCGAACTCGTACTGAGCACCGAGGGTGAAGTTGTGGATACCGGTGAGGTAGCTCACTTCGTCGGTGACAACGGCGGTCTGCACGTCACGGAGGTTACCATAGGTGAACGGGTCGGGACCGAAGCTGGTGTAGACAGCAGGAGTGCCGTCCTCGAGGGGCTTCAGAATATCGACGGTGGGGAAGAGGTCGCCCACGAAGCTACGAGGCTCGTTCTGGTGCGAGTAGGTGGCACGCAGCATGTTGTTGCCACGGCCGCTCAGGAAGCTGTGGTTCCATTCGGCAGCGACCGAGCTGAAGTTCTGCTCTTGGAAGTAACGGTTGCTCTCGAAATACATGGCGTATTCAGAGGTACGGCCGTAGGTGTTACGGTTGTAGACGCTACCACTCAGAGGATTGATGGAGCTTGAAGGAGCGGTTGAATACTTGTTCTTCACCAAGCTGTAACGGATGTTGAACTTGTTGTTGTCGTTGATGTTCCAGTCCAAACGGGCCAACAGCTTGTAGTCAGGCGTGCTGGCGCTGTAGTTCTGGTAACGGCCGGGATCGTAGTTGAACTTGCTCTTCAGGTAGTCCTTCATCATGTCCATGTCGGCCACGGTAGGACGGTTGTATTGGGTACCACCGCCGAACTCGTCATCCTCAGATTCGCGGGCGAAGTGAGTTTGACCGGGGTCGATGTCGCTCTGGTACTCGAAGTTCACGAAGTAGAACAGCTTGTCTCTCAAGATGGGACCGCCGACGCTGACGCCGACCGTGTTGTCCAAGGACTCGCTGAGTTTCAGACGCTCCGGGAAGTTGCCGAGTTCGTCCTTCACACCATACTTGGTGCCCATGAGACCGTCGTTGTTGTAGTAGTCATAGATGCTGACATGGGTGGCGTTGGTACCGCTCTTGGTGACGGCGTTGATGGCACCACCGGTGAAGCCGCTGTGACGGACATCGAAAGGCGTGACGTTGATGGTCATGGCCTCGAGAGCATCCAACGAGATGGGGCTACCGCCAGCAGG
>DBXU01000018.1:1648-3520 GCA_002310075.1 Bacteroidales bacterium UBA1204
ACGGTGACGTATGACGAACGGTAGTTACCGCCGCCGATGGCCAGACCGTTGGAAGTGGTGGCAGCCTGAGGCGTCAGGGCCAACACGTCGTTGAGGCTACGGCTGATGGTGGGCAGAGTCATGATCTGCTCATTGTTGATGGCCGTAGTGGCACCGGCGCGGTCGCTGTCCATGCCATTGGAGATGGCTTCGGCAGCCACGGTGACTTCACCCAGACCGACAGCCTCTTCGTTCATGCGAACGTTCAGGATCTTGGTCTCACCCAGGGTGGCAGTGACACCCTCTTGGATGACGGTCTGGAAACCGATCATGCGGTACTCAATCTTGTAAGGACCGCCGGGACGGATGTTCAGCAGGCGGTAGTTACCGTTGGCATCAGCTACGGCATAGTACTGCGAGCCGGAGGGAGTGTGCGTGGCAACAACGGTGGCACCCGGAAGGGTGGCTCTATTGTTGTCCGTGATTTTTCCACTGATGCTTGAAGTGGTCACCTGGGCCATCAAGCTAATGGAGGCAATCATAGCCACGAAAAAAGTAAGTAACTTTTTCATAGATAATAATTTAATGTTAATAATTGAGTTGATTGTATTTGCTTGATTTTACACTCGTTTTCATTCAGTCCATACTATAAGACCGTGCAAATATATAGTTTTCCGATGAAATGCCAAGCCAATATTTTGCAACATTTTTCCATTTTTTAGAAAAATAATCAACACGTTTTGTTCATAACTGGATAAGATTCTGATTCTGACAAGATTGATATGGATGGGTGATAACCGACGATGCTCATGCCGCCCATACCTTATTTATAATGCGTCCCTCTTTGCAAAACTTTCGCCGTTTTTCTCGTGTGATTTCATTTTTTTTGTGTATTTTTGAAGCGTGAAAAACTACACCAACTATGAAAAGAGTATCGATATTGATGGCAATGGCGGTTTGGGCTTTGGGAATGGCCTCTTGCGGTAACCAGCCGAGCAAAGAATTCAAGGCGATGGAAGAGGAAGTGTCGTCGATTGAAGCCAAGATCTGCGAGATGACAGATTGCGACGAGCTTCAGATGCTGAATTTCGCTATCCTGGGCCTTCGCTCCGATATGGACAACTACAGGCAGAATTCGGCGATGAGCGAGCAAGAGATTGAACTGCTCGACGGCAAACTCGATGAGCTTATGGCCACTTGGAACGGCAAATGGGCTGCCCTTGACTGTGAACAGGACATGACCGACGACGAACTCGACACCTCGGGCGAAGAAATCGGCGACTACCCTGAATGAGACTAAACTGTTTTTTATCTTTGCCTTATAAAACACTGAAAAGCTATGGCATTCTTCTATAGACATAACCCTAAGAAATTCAACTACAAGCCCCGTTATTTCGACCCTGAACAGCAGGAATGGGAAGAGAAAAAGGCCGCTGCAGGCCTCGATTCAAAGCTGACGCACGAAGAGCAACTGCGACTCAAGATGCGCCAAAGTTGGAGCGCACCCAAAAACGAGGAAAGCACGGCTGAAAAAAATGCGAAACTCATTCGACGCGTTGTTTTAGGCGTATTCATCGTAGTTGTCGTTTATTTCATTTTCGGTACCGATTACTTCGAAAGAATAGTTGAAGGCTTAATGAGAAAATGATTCGTTATGCTCGACGTGATTAAGCTATTACCCGATAGCGTTGCCAACCAGATTGCGGCGGGCGAGGTGATCCAAAGACCTGCATCGGCTGTGAAAGAGCTGATGGAGAATGCATTGGATGCTGGAGCCACGCAGATCGATTTGGTGGTGAAAGACGCCGGCAAGTCGATGATTATGGTCGTCGACAACGGCTGTGGCATGTCGGAAACCGACGCCCGGATGTGCTTTGAACGTCATGCCACCTC
>DBXU01000018.1:3615-3740 GCA_002310075.1 Bacteroidales bacterium UBA1204
AAGGAGGACGAAGTGGGTGTGAAGATCGTCAACGAAGGCTCTGTCGTCAAAGAACAGACGCTGGTGCCGATGCAACCGGGCACGACCTTCACGGTGAAAAACCTGTTTTTCAACGTGCCTGCCCG
>DBXU01000098.1:0-1552 GCA_002310075.1 Bacteroidales bacterium UBA1204
GAAGGGTTTCATTTCGGCAATTCAACAGCAGGCCAGCCATAGTCCTGCACCATTTTGACAGGAAGGTTGTGCTCCTTCACATAGTCGGCGATGAAGTGCAGCCTGATGTCCTCACGCTTCTCCTGGTTGCTGTTGACTTCCCAGAAAGCATCATAGTTATCGCCGAAAATCCTCTTGGCGCTCTCAAGGTTGCCGGCACCGTCCTCCACGGCATCGAAGCCAGTCACCTCAAAGCCCTTGTCGGTCTTCTTCAGGTGCATCAAGCCAGGATGGTCACCACCAGAAACGGTCTTCAATGTGTCACCTACGATGTCGTAGTTGAACACCCAGAAATCGCCCCAAACTAGGACATCATCCTTATTGCTGTCGTCCGTATTTACGATGAAAGGACTAGGTATACAGTGCTCGGCTTCTGCATAATTCTTGCCAATTACGTTCACCAAATAGTCTTCAATGGCAGCATTGCAAAGTTCGGCATCAGAAACAACTTTTTCAGCCTGAATTGTTTCCTCTTGTACTTCTTTAGCTTGTTCCTTGGCATTCTTATTGCCACAGCCAACCATACTAACGCCGCTGATTAGGATGGCTACAAGCATCCATAGGGTATTTCTTTTCATTGTTGTTTGTTATTATTGTTGATCTATTTGTTCAATCCCGAGGACTATCGTTTCGGAGTGCAAAGATAAAGTTAT
Organism: Bacteroidales bacterium UBA1204; assembly: GCA_002310075.1. Next base: position 693 of record DBXU01000098.1, read on the forward strand.
TTCTCCAACCACTCTAACCCAAAGTTGTAAAATACCATAGAATAACCCAGCGTGTCGCCGTCAGACTCCTCCACATAGAGACCTATGCTGTGGTCGGGCAGGATGCAGAGCGAGGAATAGGCCGCATCGTAAGGCACGATGCACTTGCTCACGGGCCAAGTCTTGCCTTCGTCGTAACTGACATATACTGTGACCTTCTCGCGGCGCTCGGGTCCAGGCAAGGAATGGAGCAGGATGTTCTTTTCAGCACCCTCGTTTACAGACGAATAGCGGATGATATCGCCATTGCAAGCCGTGGCCATAAGGTCGGTCCAAGCGGAGGTTTCGGGCAGCCAAGTGGCACCGCCATCATCGGAAATGTTGTACCAACGCTCCCCTTCGTGACGGATACTCATCAAAATGCGGCCATCAGCCAATTCCACCACCTTGGCTTCATCGCCGCGCTGGGAGGCACGGCCAGATATCTGCCATGTCTCACCGTTGTCGTCGGAATAGACAGCATAATTGCAAGCCGCCCATTCCTCGGTGTCGCGCACGGCGAGGACGAACATGATACGCCCCGTGGAGGTAAGCAAGCCGTTGCCTGAGGCGAAGAAGGCCGACCACCAAGTGCGGCTCACCTCGTTAGGGCACTTTGCGCCATAGAGTTCATCGGTGATGTCCTTGGGTTCCGTCCAAGTCTGGCCGTTGTCGTAGCTTCTTGCGATATAGGTATGAAGTGGATTCTCGGGTCTCCCTTGCCAGAAGCCACATCCACCCACAAAAGCCGCCAAGAGGCCTCCTTCGTCGTTGGTACGCACCAAGGCGCAGTCGCCGAAGCCCTTCCCCACCCCTTGGCCTTCCATCAAGGTGTAAGGCTC
>DBXU01000098.1:1566-1842 GCA_002310075.1 Bacteroidales bacterium UBA1204
AGGATGTCGATGTCTTCGGGCAGGTCTATGTCGTTGTTTTTCCGCTTGTCGGTGGCGATGACCAAAGAACCGTCTTTGGCCGTGATGATGGCGGGAATACGGTAGTTCTTTGAGTTGTAATCGCCTGGGCGATAGATTACCGTGCGCAAACGGATGGAATCGGGTTCGGGATCGGAGGTTTCGACAGGTTGGCTGTTATTGCCGCACGAGGCCAGCACAAAGCCCAATGCCAATACGAAAAGTGGAATTTGGTATTTCATAAGCGTTGTATTAAGA
>DBXU01000098.1:1864-3686 GCA_002310075.1 Bacteroidales bacterium UBA1204
TCTCAACCCAGTGAAACGGAGAATTTGAGGTATTACGTTCGATCAAAGCTTACTGCACCATGATTTTCGCTGTCACTCCCCTACTATCGCCCATGGCTTTCAAGAAGTAAACGCCTTTTCGGCATTTACCGAGGTCGAGGACGGAACGGCCATCCATGCGGTTTTCATAGACTTTGCGGCCCGTGATGTCGTAAACTTCCACATTCCATTGGCCTGCACCGAGATTGAGGTTGAAGGTGCCGTTGGAAGGATTGGGATAGACCATAACATTGGATTCCGACTCCTCAACTGCACTGACACCATAACCAATTTCCGTTTGCGAAGGCGCCTCGCAACCGTCACTATAAACGGCCATGATAAAATACTCGGCTTCGGCCCCAACAGTAATCGTATCCATATACTCATAGCCCCAATAACCTACATAAGTGGAATCCGCCCAATTCACAGCTCCAATAACCACATTATCACGATACACATCAAATCGCTCTAAATTGCCTGTTGAACCCTCTTCGGGAGATTTCCAATGTAACCAAAGAGGAGATGTATCTTTCCATACAGGTAACTCAATAGAAAAATCTCTCACTGGATTGCATTCTACCACAGGAGTATCACCCATAGGATTGGCAATCTCGGCCAAGCAAGCAATGTTCATCTGGCAATACTGCTGACCCATTTCGAAACTCGTCACACTCGTTCCAATCACATCATTAGGCGTATGGATGTAAGGGCTGTAGTTTTGGTAGTCCTCGAAAGGATAGATACCCATGTAGCCGTGGTTATTGAACGAAGTATGGTCGCTGTCTCCTTGGTTGAAGTTGACATGGCGGATAGGCAGTTCAGGATAATACACCTCGCCAACATTCATGTAGTAGGTACCAATCGGCTCCACCGAGTTGGGATAGATGCAGTCGATATGGATTTGGTCGCCATAAAGATAACCATTCATGTCATTGTTGAAATAGCCGATGATGTCCATGCCTTCTTGCTGGCAACGCGAGGCGTAAGCTTCACTGCCGTATAGGCCCATCTCTTCGCAGCCGTAGGCGCAGTAGATGATGCTGTATTCGAACTCATACTGAGTCATAATTCTGGCACTCTCGAGCACGCTGGCCACGCCTGTGGCGTTGTCGTCGGCTCCAGGAGCCGTGCCGCCGCCATACATGGCCTCATAGGAGAACGAATCGAAGTGACTGCCACACACCACATAAGTGTCGGGATAAAGTGTACCACGTTGGATGCCAATGACATTAGGTGCTGCAGCGCCGCTACCCATCCATGTATTGGCATTGAAAGGCTGCTGCTCGACCTCAAGCCCAAGAGCCTCCATACGACTGGCAATCCAATCGGAAGCGGCAAAGGCATTTTCGGTGTTCCAAATGCGACTGCCATAGTCCTGTAGGTGCTGCACAGTGGCCTCCAATGAGTCCATATTGACTTGGTTCAACATCTCGCGGATACGGGGGTCTTCTTCCGTCACCACCGGGAAATCGCGGGTTAGCTTGGGCAGGCTGGCTTTCTTGTTGAAGATTGCCACGGCGCCGTCATTCTTGTAGGGCATCACCGAGCCTTTCACGATGACATAATCCTGGGTCGAAAGCAGCGCGTCAAATTGCTGCTGTTGGGCTTTCGGGCAATACACCAAAGTATAGCATCCATTGTCAGAGAAAGCGTTTTCGTCAATCATCACCATGCTGCCAGCATCGAAACGCGCGGCGGTGGCGAAGACCTCCGAATCAGTGTAGAAATGCACCGTCAGATTCGGATCAGAGAAGTGTCTTTCCAGTTCGGCGCGACCCGAATAGGGAAGCATCACGAAATTGCC
>DBXU01000098.1:3734-3900 GCA_002310075.1 Bacteroidales bacterium UBA1204
ATTTTTAGTTATTTAAAGGTTTTGAAATCGTTATAGTATTAGATTTAGGTGCAAAAATACACAAGAAAACAACATTGGATTATAAAAAAAGCACAAATTGCAATCACTTAAACAACAAAGCGAAAACAGTCAGGTTGCTGTCGCTCTGTTCAAGGACGAGGTTGCC
>DBXU01000102.1:0-239 GCA_002310075.1 Bacteroidales bacterium UBA1204
GAGATCAAGACGGTGACCGTGGTCGACGTGAAAGCCATCGGCAAGAAGGTGGACGAATGCTCTGCACAGCTGCGCCAACTCGACATGGAGATACAGGCGCTCAACTTCCAGACCGAGCTGGTCTGAACCACAAGGCATCCGCATTTGTAGGGCGAACCGAACCCCCACTTTGACCGTTGCCAGGAGCCGGCAGCACCCGTTCACGATGAACAGCACGGCGCAGGCTCAGCACGTTGTCA
>DBXU01000102.1:271-3005 GCA_002310075.1 Bacteroidales bacterium UBA1204
GTTGACTATGAATGCCGGATGCCTTTCTATACTATTCAACGGTGACTTCATCCACCATGATCCAGGCCTTCTCGCCGGCATAGGGATGCCACTTCGGCAACAAGCCGGGATTCTCCACCTTCACGCGGACAAACTTGGCCTGACGCTCGTTCACCATGGCACGAGCCTCTACCCTGCCCATGCCCTCCATCGGGTCTGACGGATCGAAGTCGGGCAATTCGACACGCTGCCAGTCGGTATACTCCTTCCCATCCTTCGAGAAGCAGACCTTCACCGACTTGGGCCACACCACCCACGACTGCGGCTCATGGCAGACGCCTACCTTCACCATGCTGATGTTGGTCGGGACGGCCAACTCGATGGTGGCCTCCATGTCGACGCCCTCGAAGCCGAGCCAGTCGTTTTGCCAATCGCCTGCCATGCCTTTCTTGCCGTCCATGAGGGCGATGTCGGCATCCTTGCCGTAACGCTCTGCGGGCGGGTTGACGAAGGTGGTGCTCTTGAGGTTCAGGCGGTTGAACTGACGCAAAGCCACAAACGAAGGCACGCTGCCTTTCTTGAAGGCCTTGGCCTTGATGGTCGTGGTCTTGAGGATGACGAACGACGACTTGAAGAGCGACGAATGCATCGTGGGCTCGCTGCCGTCGGTGGTGTAACGTATCTCGGCATCGGGGTCGTCGCAGACCATCGAGATGGTCAGCGGGCGGTTGTACATGCGGAAGTCCTCCTTCCCTGCCATCGTAGCCCTGATTTCAGGGGTGGGAACCATCATGGAAACGACATCGGGCAGCTCGTAACGCGTCAGCTCGATGGGATCTTGTGTCTTGTCGAAGGCTCGGAGCAGCACCGTGTATTCATACACCTGGTTGCCAATCACGTATTTCTCGTCCACGCCAGGGCCACAGGTGGCCGTGCCGATGGGTGCCTGCTTGTAGTCGACGTTGACGGTAAGGAAATCACGAAGCTTCAATTGGTTGATGCGGCGGGCCGCGGTGAGGTTGTCGTCATCGTAGTTGTAGACGCTGAAGTTGAACGGCTCCTGCAGGGTCACAAACAGCCCGACGTCGCTCTTGTCGCTCGTCAAGGCCAGCCAACGCGTGTCGGCATGGTTGCCGTTGTCCTGGGGCACCACGTGCTGCTCAAACAGCTCCTTGGCTTTCATGTTGTACAGGCCCATCTTGCCCGAGTCGTTGCGGTCGGGATAGTTCTCCGTGTCCTTGCCAAACCAGGTCACGTTCTTGTAGTCATAAGGCATGCGGAACTGCATCCCCACCTTGGGGAATGACGTCACCGTCTCCATCGGCTCGACGCGGTTCGTGATGATCACATTGCCTTCGCCATCAACGAGATACACCTTGTTGACAATGACTTGAAGCTTGTTGGAAGCATCGTAATACTCAACGGCCGCCGTGACCGCCACCGTTTTGTCGTCGAGACGTTCGAAATGCAAACCTGTATTCTTTGCGGTCAGCTGCTGCAGCCCCGCTTTCTTCCAGCGTGGCAAAGCCCAACTGTCGACTTCATCGTTCAAGGTGGGGGCGCGCCAGAAGTTGTCGCCCAGATTCCCTTTCAGGAGCCCTTCACCCTTCACGTTGAAGGAAGCGATTTCGCCCGATGCCTTGTCGAAAGAAACCGTGAAGTCATCATTATAGACTGAGGCATTGCCAGCGTTGTATTGCACTTGTTTCTCCTTTACCAAAGGCTCCAACGGTGCCGAAGGCCAGCCCTCCAACTTGAACTCATCGTAGGCGATTTCAGTGCCGGCAGGCATAAACGGATGGTCTTCCTTGGTCTTCACCGAGAAACGGACGAAAAACTCCTCGCCGGGATTGCCATAGATGCGCAACCGCTCGATGTTAATCTCTTGTGTGCCGAAGGGTTTTATGTTCAGCTCGATTTTGTCCTTCATCAGCGTTTTTTCGGCGGAGAAGATGGTGAAATCGCAGTCGAAAGCGGAGGCGTTGGTGAACGAAAGCCAGTTTTTGGCCTCGAACTTGCCCCAGGTCAAGTCCTTGGCAGTGAACTTGATGGGCTGATACACCTTCTTCACCTCGGCAGCATGATGGTGTGGCGTACGGTCGCTGCCGACCACGCCGTTGGCGCAGAAAGCGTCGTCGTCGCCCACGCCGTAGGCGTGACCGAAGTCGCCGCCGACCGCTAGCCAGTCCACGTTTTTGTCGTTGTCGTGGACGATGAAGCTCTGGTCCACCCAGTCCCAGATGCAGCCGCCTTGCAGCTGCTCGTTGGCTTCAATCACGTCCCAATAGTCCTTCATGCCGCCCATGCTGTTGCCCATGGCGTGGCAGTATTCCACCATGATGAAAGGTCTGCCCTCTTTGTCGAGGCCTTCGTCCACAAAGCGTTGCAGATATTTCGGGCTGGCATACATCAGGCCTATGACATCGGTATTGCGGTCGTAGATGGCTCTCTCGTAGGTCACGGGGCGCGATGGGTCGCTGCTTTTCATCCAATAGTATGTGTTTTCAAAATTCACACCGTTGCCGCACTCGTTGCCCATCGACCACATGATGACTGAAGGATGGTTCCTGTCACGTTCAAGCATGTCGCGATTGCGCGACCAAATCATCTTCTCGTATTGTGGGTCTTTGGCGAGGCTCTTTTCACCATAGCCTTGGGCGTGCGACTCGCAGTTGGCCTCATCCCAAACGTAAAGTCCATATTTGTCGCATAGTTCGTACCAATACGGGTCATCAGGATAATGGCAGGTGCGCAC
>DBXU01000102.1:3088-9430 GCA_002310075.1 Bacteroidales bacterium UBA1204
CGGTTCACACCTTTTATTAATACATACTGCCCATTGACCAAAAGTTTGCCATCCTTGATTTCCACAGTGCGGAAACCAATATGGTTTTCAAGTCGCTCAATCTCTTTTCCTTTTTTATCCAAAACTTTGATCTCCAATCGATATAGATTCGGATGTTCTGCTGACCACGGCTTGATATCTGCTAAATCACGACCAGCATCTATAAAGAACCATCCATTCATTCCGGCCAAGTCTCGTTCTAATTTTAGAATCTCGTTTTCACCGTCTTTGATTGTCACTTCTACCTTTTCTTTCTTCAAATCTTTGCCAGTTTGATTCTGAAGAGTTATACAAATTAGAAATCTGCCTTTTTTGTATGTACTATCCAAATCTGCACAAACCTCATAATCAGCAATATTCAGTTTTGGCTTGGAATAAACCACGACATCACGCTCGATGCCGCTCAAGCGCCAAAAGTCCTGGCATTCGAAGTAGGAGCCGTTGGAGAAACGATAGACCTTGACGGCCAACGTGTTCTTCCCCACCTTGACGTATGGCGTAAGATCAAACTCGGCGTTGGTCTTGGCATCTTCCGTATAGCCCACAAACAGGCCGTTCACCCAAACGTAATAGGCCGACTTTACGGCACCGAAGTTGATGAAAGTCAGGCGGTCTTTCCAAGTTTCTGGGATGTTGAATTCCGTTAGATAGCAGCCCACGGGATTGTCGACCGTCGGGGCAAAAGGCGGCTCGTTCGGACGGAACTCGTTGTCGACATTGACATAGATGGGCGTTCCGTAGCCGTTCAGCTCCCAGTTGGCGGGCACCTTGAGGGTTTTCCAACTCGAGGCATTGTAGCCCTCCTTATAGAAGTCGGCAGGCGCCTTCGAGGGCGAGTCCACCCATTGGAACTTCCAGTCGCCGTTGAGGCATTGCGACCATGGCTCGCCTGCGGGGACGACATTCGTCCGAGGATACAGGCGATTGATCTCATAGACGTTGACGTCGTTCCAGGCGTTGAGCTCTGTTTCGGTTTGGGCTTGGAGGCTGGTCATCAGCAGACACAGCATTAGGGAGAGGATTGTTCTTTTCATAGTTGTTGTCTTGATGCTTCCACACGGCGCTGCGCTGGTGTGGGGTAAATAGGATATCGTGTCTTCGACACGGTGTTAATCTGCGTTCATCATCAGTTCCCTGTCGGCATCGGGGATGCGTTCCGCCTTGTTCGCCTCGCGGTCGTAATACACCACCACGGCGTGGCACAGCGTCTTCACCTCGCCCGTCTTGCTGTCGCGAAGGCACTGTTCCATCTTGAAGCTGGAGTTGCCTATCTCGGTGACGCGGCTCTCACAGACGATGGCGTCGTGGAACAGCACTGGATGGCGGAAGTCCAAGTCCACATGGACGAGGACATACTTGAAGGTGAGCCAGTCGATTTGCGACTTGAAGACATGTTCAAAGTAGCGGCTTCGACCCATGTCGAAGTAATTGCATTGCGACCCGTTGTTGACGTGGTTGTAGGGGTCGAGGTCGCTCATTCGGATTTGTATGGGACAGGAAAACATAATTAGAATACTTATACTGACTACAAAAATACATTTTTATCCCATCCGATGAGCCGAAAACAAAGATTTTGCCTATCTTTGCCTTCAAAACAGACATGCCATGCTACAGAAACTGAAACAATTCAAGGAGCGTCACCCCTTCACTTCGCTGATGCTTATCGCCATCGCGGTCCGCATCCTCGTCGTCATCTTCGTTCCGGGGTTCGGCTCCAACCGCGAGCTACAGCACACCACCCTTTTCATCGGTTTTCTCGAGAAGATGAAATCCATCCTTGGCGTAGGCCAGTCGCAAGGCATGATGCTGTTGAGCCGTTCGCTTTATGCTTTGGTTTCCCTCTTCACCGTGTCGATGATCTACCGCATTTGTGACCTGACCTCCAACAAGCAAAACGCATGGCTCTTGGCTCTCATTCCTGCTTTCAGCGTCATCATGCCTTCGTTCGGCATCGTCGAGAATGCCAGTGCATTCCTGGGTCTTCCTCTGCTGCTTTACGGTGCCAACGTGGTGCTGCGTCAGGAGGTACTGAGGCAGAACAACCTCACCGACAACGTCCACCGCACCTCGTTCCTTATCGCCGGCATCATGCTGGGTTTGGGCATCTGCGTGTGGTATGAGAGCGTGTTCATCGTCTTCACCATCCTGTTGATCCTTTGCGTCAGACGCAACTATAAAGGTGCCTTGATGACCTTCATCGGCGTCGTCATCTCCATCGTAGCATTAGGCTTGCTGCTGTGGGCGCTTCACGTCAACCCGTTGAAATACATACAACTATGACCCAAGAGGAAGCCCGGCAGCGCATCGCCGCCCTCAGCGAGGAGCTGGAACAGCATAACTACAACTACTACATCCTTGCCAAACCCACCATCAGCGACTACGAGTTCGACATGAAACTCGAAGAGCTGGCGCGATTGGAAAAGGCGTTCCCTGAGTACCTCTCCCCGACCTCGCCCACGCAACGTGTCGGAGGCGGCGTCACCAAGGAGTTCCAGACCGTGGAGCACCGTTACCCCATGCTGTCGTTGGCCAACAGCTACAGCCGCGAGGAGATCGAGGACTTCATCAGCCGCATCCGCAAGAGCATCGCCGGCGACCTGGAGTTTTGCTGTGAGCTCAAGTTTGACGGCCTCTCCATCAGCCTGCAGTATGAGAACGGCATGCTGGTACGTGCCGTGACCCGTGGCGACGGCACCCGTGGCGACGATGTCACCACCAACGTCAGGACCATCCGCACCGTGCCGCTCAAGCTGCATGGCGACTTCCCTTCTTTCTTCGAGATGCGCGGCGAAATCGTCATGCCATTCGAGAGCTTCAACCGCCTGAACGAAGCCCGCGCCGAGGCCGGCGACGACCTCTTCGCCAACCCGCGCAACGCCGCCGCAGGGACGCTGAAGCTGCAGGACTCCAAAGTGGTGGCCCACCGCCGCCTCGACAACTACTGCTACTACATGATGATGGACGACCTGGAGAGCCGTTACCAGACCCATTACGAGAGCCTCATGGCGGCCCGCAAATGGGGCTTCAACATCTCCAACTTCATGGCACTGTGCAAGACGACGGAAGAGATCTTTGAATTCATCGACTACTGGGACGAGAAACGCCATGAGCTGCCTTTCGCCATCGACGGCATCGTGCTAAAAGTCAACAGCTACGCACAACAGAAAGCCTTAGGATATACAGCCAAATCGCCCAAATGGGCCATCGCCTACAAGTTCAAGGCCGAGGAGGTCGAGACCGAACTGCAAAGCGTCGACTTCCAGGTGGGACGCCATGGCACCATCACGCCGGTGGCCAACCTCGCCCCTGTGCAGCTGGCAGGCACCACCGTGAAGCGTGCCACCCTCAACAACGAAGACTTCATCCGCCAGTTCGACCTGCACTATGGCGACACCGTCACCGTGGTGAAAGGCGGCGAGATCATCCCCAAGATCATCGGCGTCAACCTGAACAAACGCCAAGCGGGAGCGCAACCCGTCGAATTCGTCAAGACCTGCCCGATATGCGGCAGCACGCTCGTGAAGAACGAAGGCGAGGCGGCATGGTACTGCCCCAACGGCTCGGGCTGTCCGCCGCAGATCCGTGGCCGCATCGAGCATTTCATCGGGCGTAAGGCCATGAACATCGAAAGCCTCGGCGAAGGCAAGGTGGAGCTGCTCTATGAAGAAGGTCTTGTCAACAACGTGGCCGACCTGTATGACTTGACCTACGACAAGCTCTTCGGCTTGGAGAAGGTCATCACCATCGAGGACGAATACAGCCTCATGCCTGTGGCTACACGCAAGGTCAGCTTCAAGGAGAAAACCGCACAGAACATCCTCGACGCCTTGGAGAAGTCGAAGTCGGTGCCCTTCGAGAGGGTACTCTTTGCCTTGGGCATCAAGTTCGTCGGCGAGTCGGTGGCCAAGGTGTTGGCCAAGGCCCTGCACGACATCGACCATATCATGAGCGCCAGCGTGGAAGAGATGACCGAAATCAATGAGATCGGCGACAAGATAGCCCTCTCCGTTCGCACTTTCTTCGACGACCCGCGCAATGTCGCCATCGTCGACCGCTTGAAGCAGGCCGGGTTGCAGTTTGCCATGGCCGAGCAGGCCGCCTCTGACAAGGAACAGGTGCTGGCCGGCAAGTCGTTCGTGGTCAGCGGCGTCTTCACCCACTACTCACGCGACGGCATCAAGGAGACCATCGAAGCCTATGGCGGCAAGAATGTGGGTAGCATCTCGGGCAAGACCGACTACGTGTTAGCCGGCGACAAGATGGGCCCTGAAAAAAGAAAGAAAGCGGAATCACTGGGTATTCCTATCATCACGGAAGCCGATTTCGACGCCATGATCGGCGTAAGACGTGATACGGAAGAAACCGGGCTGCTGTTTTAGAACACCGCCTTCAGGCGCCGCATCGCCTCCGCCACCGTAGCACGTGGGCACGCCAGGTTGACACGGAAAAAGCCCTCGCCTTCCTTACCGAATTCCTTACCTCTGTTGAAACCCAGCTGGGCCTCCTGCGTCATCTTCTGCCACAGGGCCTCTTCCGACATGCCGTAGGCGTTGAAGTCGAGCCACATCATATAGGTGGCCTGCGGCTTATGGAAGCGTACCTTGGGCAAGTTCGACTTAAGAAATTCCGTTACATAATCGACATTTCCTTGCACGTAATCAAGCAGTTGCGCAAGCCAATCATCGCCTTGGTTCATGGCGGCTTCGGTAGACACTTTTCCGAAGATGTTGCCCAGGTGTGCTTCCAAGGCCCACACGTAATCGTTGTAGGTCTTACGCAGCTTCTCGTTCGGGATGATGGCCGTCGAAGTGGCCAATCCAGCCAGGTTGAAGGTCTTGGAGGCCGCATGGAAGGTGATGCTGTTTTGGGCGAACTCATCTCTGAGGGTGGCGAAAGGCGTATGCTTGTAGCCCGGCAGCACCAGATCACAGTGGATCTCATCAGCGATGACGAGGAGGTGGTTACGCATGCATATATCGCCCAAGCGTGTCAGCTCCTCCCTGGTCCAACAACGGCCTACGGGGTTATGAGGGTTGCAGAGGATGAGCATCTTGGCCGTCTTGGCTTGCTCAGCCAGCTGCTCGAAGTTGATTTCATAGCCTTCTCCCCTGTCAACCAATGAGTTGTACACAAGCTTGCGCCCATGGCTGCTCACGGCATGATGGAAAGGCGGATAGACGGGCGATTGGATGATGATCTCGTCGCCTTCCTGCGTCAAGGCCAAGACGGCCATGTTGAAGCCACATACCACGCCGGGAGTGTATGACATCCATTCCGTCTTCACATCCCACCCATGGCGGCGTTTCAGCCATCCCGCTATCGACTGATAATAAGGCTCGTCCTTGAAATGATAGCCGTAGATGGGATGCTCGGCACGCTTGATGACGGCTTCGCGGACGAAGTCAGGCGTCTCAAAGTCCATGTCAGCCACCCACATCGGCAGCACGTCGGGATTGCCGAAAACCTGTTTTCTTAGATCATATTTCACGCAATTGGTGTCAGCACGGTTGATGCTTTTGTCAAAATCATACTTCATCGTTGTCAGTAATTATTGATGCAAAGATGCAAAAAAACCGCCGTATCCTGCATGGGATTTGGAAAAAAGATGTATCTTTGCAGCGTCAAACAAAGACAAAGTTCTTTTTATGGCTGGGGGAGTCGCATAGTGGCAATTGCAACAGACTGTAAATCTGTCCGGGAATCCGTTCGGTGGTTCGAGTCCACCTTCCCCCACACATGAAGCCCTCACGAGGGCTTTTTTTGTTTTATAGACCTTCCCCCTTACCTTCCCGTCATATTCTTTTCTTAATCAACTATTTTTATGATTTTTAGTCATTTTTTGACGAACGAATGCATTATTAATTATTTTTGCATGTTTAAAAGTTTTGATTATGAAGATTTTTGTCGCCAAACTAGCGTTTAAAACAACTGCTGAAGACCTTAGGGCGCTGTATGAACAGTTCGGTACGGTGGAGTCATGCAAGGTGATCATGGACCACGAAACCGGACGTTCGAAATGCTACGGGTTTGTCGAAATGCCCAACGACGACGAGGCCTATAAAGCCATCGTTGAGACCGACGAAACCGAGTTCATGGGCAGCGAACTGCAAGTCAAGAAATCTCGTCCCCAGGTGACCGCTCCGGCAAAACCGAAAAGACCGAGATACCAAAAGCCTGACTCCGACGAAGTGGGAAACCTGTAATAAGGCTGATTTTTTCGAAAAAAGACTTGCACTTCGAAAAAAATGCGTATTTTTGCACCCGCAAATAAAGATGGTCTGGTAGCTCAGCTGGATAGAGCAA
>DBXU01000102.1:9479-9639 GCA_002310075.1 Bacteroidales bacterium UBA1204
CACAAAAAGGACTTCGGAAACGGAGTCCTTTTTTAATAAAAAAAGCCGAGGACGACAGGAGGTCATCCTCGGCTTTTCACTTTTATGACAAGGGGTCTTAGTTTCTGAAAACCACTTCGTTATCTTTAACATCGACGATGATGGTCTTCGATTTGTCGAC
>DBXU01000139.1:0-269 GCA_002310075.1 Bacteroidales bacterium UBA1204
ATCAAACCGATAAGGCGGTCGGCGTACTGCGGATTGGTGGCATAGCCTGCGGCTTTCAGTCCGCGAGCCCAAGCTTTGTAGTCCATTATGTCCAACTCGAACAACTTGGCATAGCGCTGACGAGTGGTTAGAAACTGGGAGTGGTCGCTGTACGACTCCTCCACATTGGCATATTTTCTAAAACACTCCTGCAAGGCGTCGTCATCCACCTTCAGTGTGTCACCAGTCCAATCCTTATGACACTTAATGCCGAAATGATTGTTGCCGTA
>DBXU01000139.1:317-765 GCA_002310075.1 Bacteroidales bacterium UBA1204
GCAGGTATCTTATACTCATACATTTTCTTGATAGCCAAATCTTTATATCTATCGATATAAGCCACAATGTCCTTGTCGGTATATTGGCCCAAACAGATGATGGGGAGACATAATAACATCAACAGTCCCGCGCCTCTCTGTAAGGGTTTATGCAACCATTCCTTTTTCATATAATCACTTTATATTTAATAACTTAATAATCTTAATAGCTTATCAACGCTCTATCTTTCCAGCGCCTCATTAATCAGTTGCGTATAGATATCCGACAGGTTCATACCCATGTGTTCAACCTGATGCGGCACAATACTCAAGGCCGTCTGGCCAGGGATGGTGTTCACTTCGAGGAACATCGGTTTATTGTCGGGTGTAACGATGTAGTCCATGCGCACGATACCTTTGCAGCCCAAACGCTGATAGAGGATTTCGGAGTAACGCATAATGTCTTTCA
>DBXU01000139.1:805-1191 GCA_002310075.1 Bacteroidales bacterium UBA1204
GACTCAAAATCGTAGAATTCGTTCTTGCTGATGATGCACGTCACCGCCAGTGCCTTGGGCTTGCCGTCTTTTTTCAGCACGCCGCAAGTCACCTCTTTGCCGTGGATATATTTCTCAACCATCAACTGATTATCCCATTTAAAGGCCTCTTTCAACGCTTTATCCAACTCCTCCTCATTATGCACCTTCGTCACGCCCACCGACGAGCCCGAATTGCACGGTTTAACAAAACAAGGGAAGCCGCAATACTCTCCAACTTGCTTCAAATCAATCTTTTCATCATTATAAAAATGCAATGAATCGGCCACAGGCACACCAAACTTAGACGCGGCCATATTGCAGAAATACTTGTTGAATGTCAGCGCCGAGGTAAAGCAGTCGCACCC
>DBXU01000139.1:1331-4547 GCA_002310075.1 Bacteroidales bacterium UBA1204
GATGTTCATTCTCATCAATATACATCCATTCAGCCCCTCTGAGATGAATAAGATAAGGGGTAAACAATTTCTTGTCCAACACATTGAAAATGTTGGCAGCTGTCTTTAGAGAAACATCATGTTCTCCTGAATTGCCTCCGGCAACAATGGCTATCTTTTTCATGTTATAATAATTATTGAGCAAAGATATAAAAGAAAGAGCTATGCCTAGGAGCGCTTGCGGCTAAATATTGAACAGCCCAGAGTGAATAAAAAGCATGCTCAAAAACCCATCAAAAGGGCTGGTGGAAAGCAAAAAAATGCTAACAACTAATTTTTTACATTTTTGGTACTAAAAAATATTGTATATTTGCCGCCACATCTAAAAAACAGCAATATAAATCAAATCAAGTAATTAAAAATACCAATGAAAGTTTATCAAACCAAAGAAATCAGAAATGTTGCCTTAATAGGAGGTAACCGAGTAGGGAAAACCACGTTAGCTGAAGCAATGGCCTTCCATGGCGGCGTAATCAACAGACGCGGCAGTGTAGAAGACAAAAACACCTTATCCGATTATCGTGATATCGAATTGGAAAGACAACAATCCATCCAGTCAACCGTCATGTATTCCGAATTTGGCGGATGCAAAATCAACATGATTGACTGCCCCGGTTTTGATGACTTCGTTGGTGAGGTTATTGGCTCATTGAGAGTTATGGACTCTGCCGTGATGGTTATCAATGCTCAGAACGGCGTGGACGTAGGTGCTGAAATCCAATGGCGCCACACCAAGAAGATGCACGTTCCCGTGATTTTCGCCATCAACCAGCTGGATCACGAGAAGGCCAACTTCGATGAGACTCTGCGTCAGTTGAAACACTATTTCGGCGGCAGCGTACTGCCTTTCCAATATCCCGTGAATGCAGGTATCGGCTTCGACTCTGTTATCGACCTGCTTCAGAAGAAACTTTTGAAATTCCCCGTTGGCGGTGGCAAAATGATTGTGGAAGACATTCCTGCTAGCGAACAGGCCAAGGCTGAAGAGTGGCACAACGCTTTGATTGAGGCCGCAGCTGAAAACGACGAAGCTTTGATGGACAAATTCTTCGAAGAAGGTACCCTTTCAGAAGAAGAGATGATCAAAGGTCTGAAACTGGGTGTTGCCAACCGCGGCACATTCCCCGTTATCTGTATTGCAGCCAAGACCGACCAAGGTATTGACCGCATGATGGAACTCATCGTGAAGAACTGCCCCAGCCCCGACGAAGCTCCCGCTATGAAAGCCACCAACGGCAACGAACACAAGTTCAACGCTGCCGAACCTTTCGTAGGTTATGTTTTCAAAACCACCATTGAGCAGCACCTCGGCGAAGTTGCCTTCATCAAGGTTTGCGACGGTGAGATTAGCAAAGCTGCCGATGTTNNTAAACAACAATACCAACACCAAGGAGAGAATCTCCCAATTGCTGCTTTTCGCCGGTAAGAACCGTACCGAAATCGAAAAGGCCGTTGCCGGTGATGTTGTTGCCACCATCAAGATGAAAGCTTCTCCCACAGGTACCACGCTGGTTGCCAAGGGCGACGATGTGATCGAACCCACCGTTTATCCCGAACCCAAGTTCCGTACCGCCGTTCGCGCTAAGAACAGCGCCGATGAGGAAAAGATGGGTGCCGCACTGAACGAAATCCGCAAGACTGACCCAACCTTCCTGATGGAACAGTCGAAGGAACTGAAACAGATGATTATCTCTGGTCAGGGCGAACAACACCTCAACATCGTTAAGTGGATGGTTGAAAGAAACAAGATTGAAATCGAATACTACGCTCCCAAGATTCCGTATCGCGAAACTATTACGAAATCGGCCGAAGCTATGTACCGTCATAAAAAACAATCCGGCGGTTCGGGTCAATTTGGTGAGGTTCACATGCTCATCGAGTCTTACTACGAAGGTATGCCCACCCAAACCAAATACCCGATCCGTGCTACGGAAACTTACGATTTGCCTTGGGGCGGTAAGCTCATCTACAACAACTGTATCGTAGGTGGTGCTATCGACGCACGCTTCATGCCCGCCATCCTCAAAGGTATCATGGAAAAGATGGAAGAAGGTCCTCTGACCGGTTCCTACGCTCGTGATATTGTCGTTAACATCTACGACGGTAAAATGCACCCCGTTGACTCTAACGAATTGGCATTCAAATTGGCTGGTCGTAACGCCTTCAAGGAAGCCTTCAAGAATGCTGGTCCCAAGATTTTGGAACCCATCTATGACGTGGAAGTATTCGTTCCCGCCGACAGAATGGGTGATGTGATGACCGACCTGCAAGGCCGTCGCGGTGTTGTGATGGGTATGGACAGCGAAGGCGAGTTCCAGAACATCCGTGCCAAAGTTCCATTGGCAGAGATGAACAAGTACTCCACCACCTTGAGCTCCATCACCTCCGGTCGTGCTTCTTACAGCATGAAGTTCGCTGAATATCAACAGGTTCCTGCTGAAGTTCAGAACGAAATCATCAAGAAATACGAAGAAGAAAACAAGGACGAAGAATAGTCTTCTACCTTCTTCACTTTATTCTAAGACAAATGATTACATTCAAGAAAGTATTTTTTACCGTATTCAATGTAATCATTTGTTTTTATGCTTACGCACAACTATCTACTGGCGGCACTCCCGCCAGTTTTGCATTGAAGGAGGACAACATCTCGATTCCCGCAGTCATCACACCCGCCATCGATGCAGAGCAGATCAAGAAAGAGGATTTGTCAACCAATGTCAAGGCGTCGGGCTACCGCTTCGGCATCGACTTCTACTACTCACTCTCGATGACCGACCAAGGCGTGTGGACCACACTGCCTGACGGCGACCAGATTTGCCGATTGCGGCTGGTATGTCCGGGCGCGGTATCGGTCTGCTTCACCTTCGACCAGTATCATCTGCCGGAAGGAGCCAAACTATTCGCCTATACTCCTGACAAACAGCAGGTTTTAGGCGCCTTCACCTCTCTCAACAACCAAGAGGACGGCTACTTTGCGGTATCCTTGCTGACGGGCGACGAGGTGGTTTTGGAATACCTGCAACCCGCCACTTGTAGCGAGCAGCCCTTGCTGCACTTATGGCGAATCACGCACGGCTACAGAGGACCTGCGATGCTCACCAAGGGCTTCGGTGATGCCGGCGCCTGCCATATCAACGTAAAATGTCCCGAAAGCAAAGGCTGGGAAGACCCCATCAA
>DBXU01000139.1:4680-6084 GCA_002310075.1 Bacteroidales bacterium UBA1204
TTCTGGTTCAACTGGGAATCACCAACCTGCGCCAACGTGAGCAAGAGCCCTTCCAAGAACACGCTGTCGGGCGCTAAAGAACTGGCTGCCAGCTCCTATACCGACTTCTGCCTGCTGAGGTTGAACACGGCGCCACCCATCTCTTACAATCCTGTCTATTGCGGCTGGTCGCGACTGGATACCCCACCCGACTCAGCAGTTTGCATTCATCATCCTCACCTGGATGTGAAGAAGATCACACCCTCCGACAACATCGTTATCTCCTCCTTTTTTGAAACCCCCGAATATCCCAACGCATGGCAAGCCTTTTGGGGCACCGCCTGTACCGAAAGCGGCTCCTCGGGATGTGCCCTGTTCGACAAGCAACGGCGAATTATCGGGCAACTGTGGGGCGGCGCTTCCCACTGCGACGCACCGGCAGAGGAGATGTACGACTACTTCGGCCGACTGGACTTGTCGTGGAATGGCTACAATGAAAACACGCGACTGCGCGACTGGCTCGACCCTGACAGTACCAACCTGATGACTTTGGACGCCTATTATCCAGTGGCTGGCATACACTCATCGCAGGCGACACGGCCCCAACTGACAATCTCTCCCAACCCGTGCCAAAAAACCACATACATAGAGTTGGGCAACGCCACCATTGACGAAATCCGCCTTTACGATGTTACGGGTAAGCTGATGATAAAACAACAAGGAGCAGGAAACTCCCGCTCCTCGTTAAATGTGGGCCACCTGCCCAAAGGCCTGTATATTGTTACGGTAGAAACCGATTCAGGCCAAGCTATTGGAAAACTAGTGGTTGACTAGTGGTTTATCTTTATTTCCATACGTTTCTCTAAGAACGCCATCTGACGGTCTTGGGCCAATTGTTCATTCTCGGCCATAGTTTGAGGATGGATGTCGAAAGCTACGCAGAACTGCTTGCCTTCATCCAAACACTCGACAGTATCCGTCAAACGATCCAAAATCATGGCCTCGTCACTTTCAGATTGCAGCACCTCTTTTTCGAATTTCGGCATCGCCAGATTATGCTGCATAGAAACTATCAATCGTTGGCTATCAACTGTAAACACAGCCGAAAACTGATCCTCTGCACCATGAGTGTATGCGTCTATCAAATCTAATAACTGCTGCATAGCTGTAGAGATGATGCCAAAATCATTTCCCAGACCAAACTCATCACAAATATTCTCGATAACTTGCAACACTTCAGTACTAATAGACTGATTGTCAATGTTTTTTAATTCAAAACGATACATAATACTAAGAATCTATGTTATAAAAATATTGATTTACTTTTTCTTTATAGTAATAGTTCAAGGCGGCGGGAACCGTCTTCAACATCTCTGTCTGTTTTTCCTTGGTCTTGTCCATATTCCACTCTTTCGGCGGATTGGG
>DBXU01000032.1:0-210 GCA_002310075.1 Bacteroidales bacterium UBA1204
ATCAACACGCCGAAACAAAACTAATCTTTTTTCTCTATTTTTGCAGCCGCTTATCAGAAGGAGTCGCCGAGATAGTCTTGCAGCCCTCGTTTAAGCTTCAGGATATGAAATGAACAGCCTTCCTTCCAGAACCAAAGCCCTGATTGGCGTCAGTTTCCGTGAGTTTGCCAGATATGCCTTGCCGAGCATCATAGGGATGCTCATCGTGGG
>DBXU01000032.1:224-1714 GCA_002310075.1 Bacteroidales bacterium UBA1204
TTTTCGTGGGCCGTGGCGTGGGTGCGTTGGGTCTTGCCGCCGTCAACATCGCCATGCCGCTCATCAGCTCGATGCTGAGTGTGTCCATCATGATTATTTCGGGCGGCATCGTCATCACGGGCATCGCCAAAGGGCAGGGTGACGAAGCGCGAGCGAAAGGCTACACTTCGCTTACCTTTGTCACTTTATTGGTCACCATCGCGGCACTATCCGTGTTGGTCGGCCTTTTCCTCAAACCTTTGTGCTATTTCCTTGGCAGCAACGATGAGGTATATCCCTTTGTCCGACAATACCTTGGCATCATCGGTTGTGGCTTCATCTTCTATTGTATCCCCAATTTCACAGAGGCCTTCACCCGCCTCAACGGGAAGCCCAACTGGGTGTTTGTCAGCGGCGTCATCTGCTGCGTGGTAAACATCGTCTTGGACTATTTCTTCGTGCTGCGTTTTGGCTGGGGCGTAGCCGGAGCCGCCATAGCCACCTGTGTGGCCAACACCACGGCGGCTTTGGTGCTGTTTCGCTTTGTCCGCTTCGGCAAGATGATGGGCGGGCGCAAGGAGATCAAGAAGATGTTCTTCAACGGCTCGTCAGAGATGCTGACCTCGGTTTCGGCGGCGGTAACGACCTACATCTTCAACCTTGTGCTGATGCGTGAGATTGGCACCAAGGGCGTGGCGGCCTTCACCATCGTCTGTTACCTCAACTTCATCGTCAACATGTCGATTTTCGGGCTGTCGCAGGCCATGTATCCCTTGATGTCGTACAGCGTCGGTGCCCGAAACCATCGAAGAGTCAAATCGCTGTTGGCCAATGCTTTGCTTCTCGGTGGAGGCATCGGCATTGGGGTGTATCTGCTCGTTTTGGTTTTCAAACACGGCATCGCGAGTGCCTTCAGCAACGGCGACCTGGAGTTGCAGACACTGACCACCGTGGCGACCACTTATGTCACGCTGCATTATCTGGTGTCGTTCGTCAACATTGTGGCTTGCAGCTTCCACACCGCCATCGAACGGCCCTTGGAATCGGTGATCATCGCCCTCTGCCGAAGCATCGTCTTCGTGCTGATTCCTATGTTTTTGCTCACCCCCATCATCGGTCAGGATGGCATCTGGCTCAGCATGCCGATTGCCGAGGTAATGACATTGATGGTTAGCATTCCGCTGGTGCTGGTGTCATTGAAACGCCTTACGCGAAACTCCTAATACTCTTGCCCACGTTGATGAAATGGTCGGCCACGCGCTCGGCATTTTGCGCCAGTGAGATGTATTCCGCCCCAACTTGCGGTGTACACTGTCCGGCCACAAGCCGCTGGATGTGTTGCGATTCCATGGTCTCCGTAAAGCTATCAATCTGTTCCTCAATCTGATAAGCATATTCGAGCGCCGTGAAGTCGAGGTCATGGTAGGCTTTCATGACTTCGTGATAGAGTGCCGTGATCTTCCGCTCCATTTCCTTGATTTCCAACACGGCAGGCGCAGAGAACGTTTCAT
>DBXU01000032.1:1758-1996 GCA_002310075.1 Bacteroidales bacterium UBA1204
ATGCGCTCCAGGTCGCTCACGCTTTTCACGCTGCAACTGAGGTACTTACTATCCGTTTCGCTAAGTCGCTTGGCAGAGAGCACCGCCACATAACGGGTTAACTCGCTATTCAGGAAGTTAAGCTCGTTTTCGGTCTTCTTGAATTTTTCCAAATCGCTGAAATCCAATGTGGTGACGATATGGATGGCACGACAGAAGTTGTCGTGGGCCATCGCACCCATGTTTTCGACTTCGGCCT
>DBXU01000032.1:2018-2139 GCA_002310075.1 Bacteroidales bacterium UBA1204
GCCAAGGCGGGTGTCACCAACATCGAATCGTCAAGGAAATGCAGATGGAACTTGTCATCGGGATGCTCTTCGACATGGTCGGGAATGATGCGGCACACCAAGCGAACCAGACCGTTGGTCA
>DBXU01000032.1:2240-2401 GCA_002310075.1 Bacteroidales bacterium UBA1204
TGGGTGAAAAGATGTAGAAGCAAGGCAATAAGCAAAAACAGCACCACACCCATCACATTGAAAAACAAATGAATGAGTGCCGTGCGTTTGGCGTTTCGGCCACTGGTCATGCCCGCTAAAATGGCCACCACGCACGAACCGATGTTGGAACCCATCGTGAG
>DBXU01000032.1:2414-2626 GCA_002310075.1 Bacteroidales bacterium UBA1204
AGCGAGAGCAGTCCCGCCACCACCATGGTGATGGCGATGGACGTCAGCACCGATGACGACTGGATAATGGCCGTGAGCAATGCACCGATAAACACGATCAGCAAGGGGTTACTGATGGTAGCCAAAAACTGTTTCACCGAATCCAAAGCAGCGAATTCATCCATGGCGCCCGACATGATGCCGAGACCGACAAACAGCAAGCCAAAACCCGC
>DBXU01000032.1:2721-2983 GCA_002310075.1 Bacteroidales bacterium UBA1204
ATGCCGTGGCCGCCAAACATACCCAAGGCCACCAGTTGCGCGGTGACCGTGGTACCAATGTTGGCGCCATAGATGACCGTGGCGGCCTGGGTGAGCGACATGATGCCCACGTTCACGAAGCCGATGACCATCACTGTCACCGCACCTGAGCTTTGGATGGCCGCCGTGCCCACCGTTCCGATGCCCACACCGAGCCACTTGCTGTTCCCCATCTTGGCAAACAGCCGCTTCAAGCCCGCGCTGCTTGCACTTTCAAGACTGG
>DBXU01000032.1:3068-3750 GCA_002310075.1 Bacteroidales bacterium UBA1204
GCGCAAATTTGTGAAAGCGGCCAACGATGGCTCACTGACCGCTTTCGTTATAAAGAAAAAGATTGACTTCTTATTCGTGGTCGATATGGGTTACGTTGAAGTCGCTGTCAAATTCAATTTCAACTCCGTTGCTTAATTCAATTTCCCAACCGTTTGCTTTCTTTTCGATTTTGTCAATATGCTTGTTGGGGTAATTCGTGGCAACGTAGGCAGCAATCTGTTCGGGGACGAGTTCGGTAGGAACAGCGCCATAAACACTCGATTCATCGCAGTCGATGCTCTTCCATTCGAAGGCGAGGCTGAAGGTGATTTCTGTGCCGTCGGTCAGTTTCACCTCATATTCATGCTCATCCCTCTCAACCTTAAGGATGCCAACTTGAGGGAAATAGGTCTCCACAAAAGTGTTGATTTCTGCATAGTCAGAAGGAGTTCCACCGCCGTTTCCGCCGCCGTTTCCGATAACATTGAAGTTGGTGTCGAACTTGATTTCCTGACCATTCTTGAGCTCAATCTCCCAACCATAATGTTCTCTCTCGATTTGTTCGATCTGTTGGTTTGGGTAATTCGTGCTTACATAGGCAGTAATCTGTTCGGGAACGAGTCCTGTGGGTACGGCACTGTAAATGGAGGACTCTTCACAGTCGATGTGGGTCCATTCGAAGTTGAGATTGAAAGAAATCTC
>DBXU01000032.1:3773-3943 GCA_002310075.1 Bacteroidales bacterium UBA1204
TATTCGTCGTCTTCCGCTTTGATGCTAAGGATTTCTGTTTGAGAGAAATAGGTGCTTACAAAAGTGTTGATATCAGGGTATTCAGCACTGCTTCCTCCCCCATTTCCGCCATTGTTGACGACATTGAAGTTGGCATCAAACTTAAGTTCAACATCATTGCTGAGTTCAAT
>DBXU01000032.1:4011-4163 GCA_002310075.1 Bacteroidales bacterium UBA1204
TCGGGGACAAGCGTCGCAGGCACAGCATCATAGATGGATGAATGTTCGCAGTTAACCTCAACCCATTCAAACGCTTGGGTAAAATACACCTTGGTGTTGTCGCTTAGAATCACTCGGTAATAGTGTTCAGTTTGGTTACAGCTGAGGATGCT
>DBXU01000007.1:0-482 GCA_002310075.1 Bacteroidales bacterium UBA1204
GCCAGTTTCAACGATTCAAGCGGCTCACCGTTTTGTTCCACGCCGCTCATGAAGTCGCCCGAGTTGAGCACGCGGAAGAGGAGCTTGTCGCCCTCATCGCCGTATTTGCCCAAAAGGGTGCTTAGGTTTTCCATCGAGGGTGTCTCAATGGGTTGGAAGCCAAAGCGTTTGAATACCGATTTGATGGTGTCGAAGATATAATTGCGGCGCACCATGACTTCGGGCAGGAAGTCGCGTGTGCCTTTGGGAATACTAGGTTTTTGTGCCATTCTTGAAAATTTTTTGCAAAAGTACGAAATCGATAGATTCGGCGAAACAAAGCGAGCCAATTATTTCAATTCAAACTCTTCGCCAGCCTCGGGGATGACGATATTATCCCATCCTTCCTTGCGCAGCATGCGTTTGTAGTACTTCTGGGCCTCTGGGTCGCCGTGCACGATGAAGGTCTTCTTCACCTTGCTCGGGTCTTGGCAGCTGAGGTA
>DBXU01000007.1:503-1415 GCA_002310075.1 Bacteroidales bacterium UBA1204
TAGTCGCCGTGACCGCTGAAGGCATCGATTTCGTATATCTCGGCGTTGACAGCGTGCTCCAAACCGAAGATGGAGACGGTGGCAGGTGTAGGCTTCTCCAAAAGCTTGGCACCAAGGGTGGTCGGTGCGCAATAGCCGATGGCGAGGATGCTGTTGTTGGGGTTCTCGATGCTGTTGGCNNCCAGCTTCCATCATGCCCGATGCCGAGATGACAATGCAAGGCTCTTTGCGGGCATTCAAGGCTTTCGATTGGTTGATGTCGCGCACGAAGGTCAGGCTGTTGAAGCCGAAGGGGTCAGGGTCGTATTCGATGACATCCTTCACATCTTCATTGAATAGGTCGACGTGCATGCGGAAGATCTCGGTGGCGTTGACGGCCAGGGGACTGTCGACGAATACGGGAATCTTCTCTGGCAGCTTGCCTTCGTTGTAAAAGTTGTTCATCAGGTACACGATTTCTTGGGTGCGGCTGACGGCAAACGAAGGGATGATAAGCTTGCCACGTTTCTCCACGCAGGTATGGTAGATGATTTCCAGCAGCTGTTGTTCTGCATTGGTACGGTCGCCGTGCAGGCGGTTACCATAGGTGGCCTCTGTGATGAGGTAGTCGCAATGCGGGAAGGGTTCGGGTGAGCGTAGCAAGTAGTTGTACTCGCGTCCGATGTCGCCCGTGTATCCAATGCGGGTCATCTTTCCGCCTTCGTCAATTTCGATGACGGCGCAGCCGCTGCCCAACAGGTGACCGGTGTTATTGAACTTCACCTTGATGTTGTTGTCGATGTTGAAGTAGCGGTTGTATGCCACGCTGACGAACAGTTCCATGCTGGCGCGGGCATCTTTTTCGGTATAGATAGGTTGCAAGGCGGGAAGTCCCTGCTTGCGGCGTTTCTTGTTGAACCATTCCATATCGTT
>DBXU01000007.1:1431-2111 GCA_002310075.1 Bacteroidales bacterium UBA1204
TCGGGGAGCATGATGCTGCACAGGTCTTGAGTGGCATCGGTGCAGATGACTTGGCCTCGGAAGCCGAGCTTATAGAAATACGGGATCAAGCCGCAATGGTCGATATGGGCATGGGTGAGGATGATGGCGTCGATTTCTTTAGGGTCGACCATGATNNATGATGTTGCGGTTGGCGGCGTCGGTCTCTAAGCCTTTACCTTGGAACATGCCGCAGTCCAACAGGATTTTCTTGCCATGGTCGGTGGTGATGAGGTGCTTGCTGCCCGTCACTTCCTGGGCCGCACCGATGAATTTGATTTTCATAGGCTGAATTCAAAAATTTGCTCCAAAAATAACAAAAAAAAGTGAGGTGACAAAAAAATGTCACCTCACTTTGGGATTATTTATTTCCGAAGGGGAAATGCGTTTTTATTCCACGATGAACTTCCTTACGGCCTGTCCAGCGTTGGCTTCGATGTGCATCATGTAGATGCCCTTGGCCATATGAGAGAGGTCGATGTGAACTTGTTCGCCTTCGACGTCGGCGTTGTAAACGGTCTGCCCGTAAGCGTTCACGATGCGTACGTGGTTGAGGCCTTCACCTTCGAGGGTGATTTCACCCTTAGTTGGGTTGGGATAGACCTTGGCGGAGATGCCGTTTTCGTTGATGCCTTCGGTGTAGAGGAAGTTGGCCACCAGGT
>DBXU01000007.1:2143-5789 GCA_002310075.1 Bacteroidales bacterium UBA1204
CGCCGTTTTCAGTCCAGTTTTGGAAGTCCCAGTCTTCAAAGCGTTCGACAGTCACTGTAACTTCGTCGCCGTAGCTGTAGGTGCCTTCTCCCGAAACGATGGCAGCTTCTTCGGGATTGACGGAAAGCTTGACTTCGAAGGTCTGCAACTCAAAGTTGGCTGTCAGGACACGGCCACTAGTGACATTGAATGTGTAGCTGGCTTCTGTTGAGATTACGTTGCCGTTCTCAGTCCAGTTGACGAAGTCATAGCCTCTGTTAGGCGTGGCGTTCACGGTGCAGGACTGACCATAAGCGTAGAGGCCGCTTCCACTGGCAGTGCCGCCCTCGGTCGGGTTGCAGTTGGTGGTGACTTGGAAGAGTTGGACTTGGAACTGTGCCACATAGGCGGCCGATTCTGTCACGGTGAAGGTGTAGGTCGGGTTTGTGCTGACCTGAGTACCATTCTTGGTCCATCTGACGAAGGAGAAGCCTGTGGCAGGTGTGGCTGTCAACGTGCAGCTGGCGCCATGGTTGAAGGTGCCGCCACCCGTGGCGGTGCCGCCGTTGGTCGGGTTGGCTGACACAGTGATGGTGTATTGTTGTTGTGTGAAGTGGGCCACCAAAGTGCGGTTGCCGTTCACGGTGAAGGTGTAGTTGGCTTGTGTGGAGACCACGGTGCCGTTTTCAGTCCAGTTGGTGAAGGTGTAACCGGTATTAGCGGTAGCATGTACGGTACATGACTGGCCTTGCTGATAGGTGCCTCCGCCAGTGACGGTGCCGCCGTTAGTCGGGTTAGCCGACACAGTGATGGTGTAGCTCTGAGGCTGTGCCTGGAAGTTGGCCACCAAGGTGCGGTTGCCGTTCACGGTGAAGGTGTAGTTGGCTTGCGTGGAGACCACGTTGCCATTTTCAGTCCAGTTGGTGAAAGTGTACCCGGTATTAGCGGTAGCATGTACGGTGCACGACTGGCCTTGCTGATAGGTGCCGCCGCCCGTGACGGTGCCGCCGTTAGTCGGGTTAGCCGACACGGTGATGGTGTAGCTTTGAGACTGTGCCTGGAAGTTGGCCACCAAGGTGCGGTTGCCATTCACGGTGAAGGTGTAGTTGGCTTGTGTGGATACCACACTGCCATTCTCAGTCCAGTTAGTGAAGGTGTAGCCGCTGTTGGCAGTGGCCGTGACGGTGCAGTTGGCGCCTTGGTTATAGGAGCCACCACCAGTGACGGTGCCGCCTGCGGTCGGGTTGGCCGACACGGTAACGTTGTACTGGGTGCCACCACCACCGGTAATGTTGATGGTAGCAATGTAGGTGATCTTATTGTAACCAAACACGGTCAATGTGGCAGTGCCCGTTGTTCCAGGAGCAGCAAAAGTGATGTTACAGGTGCCATTGTTAATGGTGGCCGAGCCCATGATTTCGCCGTTGCGGGTCAGGGTGGCCAAGGCACCGTTGCCGTTAGTAGCGTTGACAGTGAAGCTCGTCGCACTAGTGCTCATGGAGGAGGCGTGGGTTACGCCCATGTCGGTAGGGACTGCGTTACGCAAAGTCAAAGTCGGGTCACCGTAGAGAATCCAAGTATTATAGGTGCCTTTGTTGGCATTTTGGTTGGCGCCAAGGTCGAGAATGGCCATGTTGCCATTGGCAGACACACCGCCCATAGTATGTCTGATGTTGGAACTTTGTAATTCAACCAAGATGTCAACCATTTCGTCCTGACCATACATGGGTGGCTGCCAAGGCTGAGAGATGTATGAAAACATACCGCCGATGGCACCTGTCGGGTTGCCATTGCTGTTGTTGGTGGCACGCATCCATGCTTCGGCGAAGCAGTCTCCAGAACGGTCGTATTTTCCATTAAGGCAGGCCACCGAAATGATATAAGGCAGCTTGTAGTCGTTGGTCAGAGCGTTGACGTGTGAGTTGCTATAGCTGAATACGCCCCAGCTGGTTTCCGAACCGTGATTGCAGTAATTGATGATGCTCACGCCTTCGTTAATGTGCTGGCTGATGATGGCTGCACTCGACGATACGCCTGAAACACCTTGGTAATCACGATGGACCGTAGTGTAGTTGTAGTCAAGAAGGTCATTGCGGATGAGATCTATGTGTTCGTAGTCGGCTTCGCCATAGTGACCGCCTCCAGCGCCTTCGTTTTTACTTACGCCTTGCCCTATTGGCAGCCATGTGGCAGAGGCATTCAGGTCTCTTTCATAATTCAAAACTTTATTGACATGGTTGGTTACTTGGGCTTCGTTTTCGCAGCAGAAACGACCGATAATCAATTCGTTATAATAGTCTGTGCCCACCGTTTGCCCATATTGGGCATCGCCGTAACCGGAATAGCCATAAGAACCTGAACCTGCCGAGATATAAACACCAGGAATCTGCGCAACATCGCCAACAAGTAGCACGTCTGTCAAGTTGGGGTGTGAGTTGTAATAGTTGGTAATGTAGCTCTTAATGGCTTCAGCTGTTGCGCCAGCGGTGGAGGTCCCTACCATCGTGGTGGGACGACCGATTTGCTTTTTCCAAGCCACAAAAGGTTGCATGGCCGTCATGAAAGCATCGTGGCAGATGATGAGCAGCTCGCCTGCTTCTTCGATGGGCGTGTATCTCGACATCGACTCAGCGTAGTTGATGTAACGGTTCTCGTACATGGCTTTGAATTCAGGGTCAAGCGAGAAGCTTCTCATGCGGTTTTCGATGATATTCCTGTTGTCGTCTCCATCTTTCACCATGCTCAAAGTGAGACGGTTGTACACCCTCAAAACTTTGGTTACGGGATTGTATTGGAACGGCACAATCATCATGTTTTGACCTCTGACGTCACGATGGATATAGGGCTCGTCGAGGATGGCAATTTGCGCTGGGAAGAAGGCATCCTGGCTGTAGCACTCACCATAAGTGTAAGGCACCTCCTCAGGATCGATACTACGCGGGAAATCGCCTTTAGAAGGGGCAACTTCGATGTTTTCGTAGTCGGTGAATTCAGATTCAGCGACTTCAATATGCATCAGGGCACGATCACCGATGATGACCGGAACGGCAATCATAGGGAGGTTGGGCTCGCCAGCAGCAGCAGTGCTGACCGTTCTGGGAACCGAGATGATGTTGGCTTCGCCACGAGGCGTGGTTACCTCATAGGTGTAGAAGCCAGGAACTTGTAAGTTGACGGTAATTTGATTTTCGGAAGAGGAAACCAAAGTCGTCTGGATGGTGCTCGGGGTGTTGCTCTTAATGGCGACCCACTGCTGACCGAAAGTCACTACGGTAAGCATGATGAGCAGGGTAGTTAAGATATGTTTTCTCATAGTGAAATGAATGTTGATTTTGATGTTGATTAGAAAAAGGCAAAAATAAGCATTTTTCGGGAATGCTGGTCATTTTTGTGCATTTTTCCGCGTAAAAGCAACGGAATCGCCCCAAGCGTTGTACAAAACCTTATGCCCGATGGCAGCGAGGCGCACGTCGAGGCAGCTGTGACACTCGTCAGGTTTGTCCTTGACGCAGGCCTTGTCGGGGTAGATGAGGTAGTTCTCGCGGAACTCGTTAGGCGTGAGGTTGGGCATGATGACGTTGGCGCCGGCGAGGATAGCCTTCTCGCGTCCTTGCGGGTCGACGGTCTGGTTGGCTGTGGCGGCCACCATGTTGATTTCGGGCATCAT
>DBXU01000007.1:5830-6003 GCA_002310075.1 Bacteroidales bacterium UBA1204
ATTTGGTCTCTGTATTGCCACAAAGGGGTGTCGGGGTGGGGGATGAAAGGTCCCATTCCGACCATGGCTACGTCTTTTTGCTTGAAAAACAACAAGTCATCGGCAAGGTCGTCGAGGGTTTGGAAGGGCAGGCCGACCATTACGCCGGTGCCAGTTTGATAGCCGACTTTCAA
>DBXU01000007.1:6053-8297 GCA_002310075.1 Bacteroidales bacterium UBA1204
TGAATCTTATAATATAGGTCTTCGTTCGAGGCTTCGATGCGGAGCAGGTAACGGTGCGCGCCTGCCTCAAACCAACGACGGTAGGTCTCTTCGGTCTGTTCACCCAAAGACAAGGTGATGCCTAGGCTTCCATTATCTATCTTTTTGATTTCTTTGACCAAATAGGTGATCTTATCCACGAAGGCCTTGTCGCTCCGTTCACCGCTTTGCAATGCCACAGAGCCATAACCCAATTCGTGCGCTAATTTGGCACATTCAATGACTTCCTCGTCGCTGAGCGTGTAGCGTTCCACCTTCAGGTTCTTGCAGCGCACACCGCAGTAAAGGCAATATTTCGTACAGATGTTGCTGTATTCAATTAGCCCGCGTAAGTGGACGTAGTTGTCCAAATGAGCTAGCTTGGTTTGCAAGGCTTTGTCGAAGAGTTTCTTTTTGTCTTCGCCTTCAGCGGCAAGCAGGAGCTTGATTTCCTCATGAGTTAAGGTCCTTGAGCCCTGAGCTTGTCGAAGGGTCGAANNGTCGAAGGGCCGACTTTATTTAGGATTTCGGTGACGGTCATTGTTTGAAATTTGGCGCAAAGGTAGGAATTTCTGAAAAATGTGTACATTTGCACTCAATAGTCCATAAAAGAATAGTTATTGATGATAAAACGATGAATAGTATGATGACATTCAATAAGTTGGGATTTATTGTGACGTTCGTGTTGCTTTGTGGCCTTTTCACAAATACAATGGCTCAGTCAAATCGGCGTTATGCCGAACCTGTTTTCGATGAGGTGACCGTTGAAACGAGCATCCCTTTCAGTAGTGCCATCAAGGAGGGTGAAACTACCCCCACTACCTTATATCTTGATTTTTACGAGCCGCAGGGCGACACCCTTTCGGCGCGCCCGTTGGTGATTACCGTTTTCGGTGGAGCCTTTGTCGCAGGTGGTCGCGATTATGTCGACATGCAGGAGTATTGTACACGCTTGGCCCAGCATGGCTATGCGGCGGCTTCCATCGACTATCGACTGCTTTCTATCTGGAATCTCAACGCTACCTCATTAGTGCGCGATGCATACATGGCGGCTCAAGATGTCAGTTCTGCAATTCGGTTTTTCAAATATCATTGCGAAGAATATAGGATTGACCCCGAACAGGTTTTCCTGCTTGGCAACTCAGCTGGATCCATTGCCATTTTATGCGAGTTGTTCATGGACGAGAGCGAGCGTCCCGCCGAGACCTTCGAAAGCCCCGATTTGGGGTCGATACATAGTTCAGGTTATGAGGAATATGCTGGTTTTTCGCCGGCAGTGGCAGGCGCTATCCCGCATTGGGGTGGTGTAATGAGCCTCGATGTCATTAGCAACGAGGAATATGTTCCGCTGTGCTTGATTCATGGCACCGACGACACCACAGTGCCATACGATTCGGGCTATTGTTTCAACGGGATGCTCCCTGGAGTGATGCCTTATTTGTACGGTTCGCACGCTATGGTTAGCCGTCTTGATGAATTGGATGTCTCCGATTATGAATTTCACTCTTTCGAGGGCGAAGGGCACGCGTTTTACCTTGATGGGATTAGCCAGTTGAACGAGACGAAATTCAACGCCTGCTTCGACATTACACGCGACTTTTTGTACCAGCATCTAACCTTCGTAACCTCAGTTGCTGAATCAAGCGAAGAGGTCGTACAGGTTTATCCCAATCCTGCCACCGATTTGCTGACCTTTAGTGTTGGCGATACTCCCCAATGTAAGCCTTGGAGCGTTACTGTCATTGATTTGATGGGGCGGGTGGTCATTGCAGAATCCGTTTCTGCAGCAGATATGAGTCTCGATGTTTCACATTTGTCGTGTGGAGTTTATTTCATTCGGATGGAACAAGAAAATGCTTGTGATGTTTGGAAATTTGTGAAACGATAGGAGGCTTGACTACCAAATCCTTGAAATTAGAAAAAATCGCTGCGTCGTTTTAAAGCCCTATAAAAATCAATTGTTTGCGCCAGCTTTTTGCCATTAAGGAAAAAAGCTGTATCTTTGCCGCCCGATTGAAAACGAGATTTTTATTTTATGACAAAAGCATTGAAAATCGTGGTGCTTGCCAAGCAGGTGCCCGATACTAGAAATGTGGGCAAAGACGCGATGACGCCGGAAGGCACCGTCAACCGCGCCGCCCTGCCCGCCATCTTTAACCCCGAAGACCTGAATGCCCTTGAACAGGCCCTGCGCCTCAAAGAGCAGCATCCAGGCAGCACCGTCGG
>DBXU01000121.1:0-2897 GCA_002310075.1 Bacteroidales bacterium UBA1204
TACAAGACGGGCAAATTGGAGAAGACCTTATTTGGTATCGCCGATCTCACCATGCATCCGGACTCGTTGCCTATTGGTTTGCAGAACTATGAATTGAGCGAAAACGAAGATAAAATGTTATGTCTTACCGATATGGAGAGCATTTATCGTCATTCATTCCATGCCAATTATTATGTATATGACTTCGCCACCAAGACCTTGCAGCCGCTCTCTGATAACGGTAAGCAGCGTTTGGCTACCTTCTCGCCTGATGCCACTAAGGTGGCTTTCATGCGCGACAACAATCTTTTCATCAAAGACTTGAAGACAGGGGAGGAGAAGCAATTTACGAACGATGGCCTTTACAACCATATCATCAATGGCGCTCCCGACTGGGTCTATGAGGAGGAGTTCAGCTTTTCGCAAGGTTTTTATTGGTCGCCCGACAGCAAGAAAATTGCCTTCATGAAGTTTGACGAATCGAATGTGCGCGAGTTCCAGATGGAAGAATTTGAAGGCCTCTATCCCGATTGGTACAGCTTCAAATACCCCAAGGCTGGCGAGGACAACTCCATCGTTGAGATATATGTCTACGACCTTGAAAGTGGTAAGACGGTGAAAATGGATACAGGCACTGAGACTGACATTTACTTGCCTCGCATTGCTTGGACAAAAGATGCCAATGTGCTGGCCATACAACGCCTCAACCGCCATCAGAACCATTTGGAGATTCTGGCCGCCGACGCCACTACGGGCAAGAGCCGGGTGTTCTACGATGAAACCAATGACTATTATATCGACATCACTGATGACTGGCATTTCCTTGAGGATGGCAAGACCTTTCTGATGACCTCTGAAAGGAGTGGCTACAACCACATTTACCTTTGCCGTCTCGACGGAAAGCAGGCCAAGCAGCTCACCACCGGCTCATGGGATGTGACAAGCGTCTATGGCTTTGACGGGAAAGAGGTATATTTCCAGGCAGCAAAGAATTCTCCTGTTGACCGCCAGATCTACGCTGTCAACCTGAAAGGCAAAATGCGCGAGGTGATTGGTCGTTCTGGTACCAACAACGCCCGGTTCAGCAACGACTTTAGCTACCTAATTAATATAAACTCGTCCATCAGCCAGCCTAACCAATATGAACTATATACTAACAAGGGTAAGTTGGTACGTGTGCTGGAGGACAACCATGAGTTTGCCGAAAAGTTGAAGACTTTCAACTTGGGAGAGAAGAAGCTCATGAAGATCAGCGATCCTGCTTTCACTTTGCCTGATGGAACCCAGGTTGAAATTGATGCGTGGCAGATCCTGCCTCCTGATTTTGACCCGGCCAAGAAATACCCCGTGTTGATTTACGTCTACGGTGGTCCTGGCTATCAAACAGTCAACAACTCGTGGGCCAACAGCGATTATTGGTGGATGCAACTGCTTGCACAGCATGGCATCATCAGCGTTTCCATCAACAACCGCGGTAGCGGTGCTCAAGGTGAGGTGTTTAAGAAGATGACATACCTGCAACTGGGTAAATACGAGACCGAGGACATGATCACCCTGGCTAAGTATATGGCCAAACAACCCTATGTAGACGCTGATAGAATAGGTATCTACGGCTGGAGCTATGGCGGGTTTATGGCTGCCAATGGCATTACCAAGGGTGCTGATGTCATCAGCACGGCCGTGTCGGTGGCTCCTGTTACCAACTGGCGTTATTACGATAATGTCTACACGGAACGCTTCATGCGCACCCCTCAAGAGAATCCTGATGGCTACGACCTCAACTCACCCGTCCATAACACGTCGATGATCAAGGGTAACTACTTGCTCTGTCATGGCAGCGGTGACGACAATGTGCATTACCAGAATGCCATGGAACTCATCAAGGCTATGATTTCGAACGGCAAGCAGTTCGATCTGATGATTTATCCCAACAAGAACCATGGCATTTATGGAGGCTATGAATATGGCTCTGGGGAGTGCCGTATGCACCTCTTCAACAAGATTGACGACTTCTTGTTTGAGCACCTGTTAGGGGAATAAGGCATTATGGTTAGAGAAGAAACTGTTTTTGGGCCGATAAAGAGTCGGCGCTTGGGCAATTCGCTTGGGATTAACCTGCTGCCTGTCAATGGTAAGATTTGTACCTTCGACTGTATCTATTGTGAATGCGGATGGAACAAGGATGGCCTTGGCGATAGCCGTTTGCCTAAATCTGCGGAGGTTAGGCAATTGCTCGAACAGAAGTTGGTAAGTTTGCTAGCAGATGGGATACCAGTCGATTCCATTACTTTTTCCGGTGATGGCGAGTCAACCATACATCCAGATTTTCCGCAAATTATCAACGATGTCATAGCCTTGCGCGACAAGTATTTCCCTTTGGCAAAGGTTTCAGTGCTTTCCAATGCAACCCAAGTACACAGACCTGAGGTTTTTGAAGCACTTCGAAAGGTGGATAACCCAATCATGAAGATTGACGCGCCAACAAACGACTTGGTGAAGAGAATCAACAAACCTTGTCCTGGGTACGACCTGGGTCGTGTTGTTGAAGCATTGAAACGATTCAATGGGGATTTTGTCCTGCAAACCATGTTTCTTAAGAGCAAGGACTTTGACTCTTCCTCGCCAGAAGTGCTTTTGGGCTGGATGGATCTTGTGCGTTTGTTGAGGCCTCGCGAGGTCATGGCCTATACCATAGATCGACCGACTCCAGAAGTGGGACTGCAAAAGTTTACCGTCGATGAAATGAGGTCGTTTTTGGCTCCTTTGATTCGGGAAGGCTTTGTTATTCAGATTAAAGGATGACAAAAAAAACAACATTTTTTACTGGGAAAGCATTTTGGATGAAAAAAAAGTGTATTTTTGCAGCCTCAAAAATTAACCTAGTTATAAACAATTAAAAGAAGGAAGTGTTTTAAAAT
>DBXU01000121.1:2903-4676 GCA_002310075.1 Bacteroidales bacterium UBA1204
CCTGTAAAAGAAGGCGAAAGCATCGATAGAGCTTTGAAACGCTACAAGAGAAAGTACGAAAAGACTGGCGTCGTGAGAGAATTGCGTGCCCGTCAGCAGTTCACCAAACCTTCAGTGCTCAAACGCGCACAAATGATGAAGGCCATCTACGTTCAAAAACTCCGTCAGGCTGAAGAGAATATGTAATCGCCGGAAAAGGAAAATAATTTTTTTAAAGAACTTCGTCGTAAATTGGTTTTTTATTACTAATTTTACGGCGAAGTTTTCTTTTTATGTTGGTCGAACAGTTTATAAACTATCTGAAAGCGGAACGTAGACTTTCATCGCTGACGGTCGCGGCCTACGAACACGACCTAATTCAGTTCGTAAAATTCCTGCATAAGGATTTTGAAGTGGATGAACTGGAAAAGGCGACGACGGTGATGGTCCGTTCTTATATAGTGGATTTGCATCAGCAGGGGACGGAGAATAGAAGTATCAACAGGAAGCTGTCGACGTTACGGACTTTTTATAAGTACTGCATCCGTGAAGGCTTGCTGGAGAAATCGCCCATGACCAACATTAAAGCGTTGAAGCAACCCAAGCCTCTTGCCAAGTTTGTCAGTGAGGAAGATATTAATAAGGTGTCGTTCCCCGAAGCAAACGATTTTCAAACCATGCGAGACCGACTTTTGTTTGAAATGCTCTATCAGACTGGTGTGCGTCAGGCAGAACTCAGGGGAATGAGAGATGCTGATGTCGACAAGGCTGCGTGCTTGATTAAAGTCCATGGAAAACGCAATAAAGAGCGGCTGATTCCGTTATCAAAGCAGATGATGGAGATGATAGATCAATATAAGGTTGTGAGAGATGCCGCTTTTGAGACAAAGGCGGACCGTTTGCTGCTCAACGACAAAGGGGAGGAGATGTCGCCTTATTTCGTATATAACAAGGTGCATTGTCTGCTGGAAGGTGTTACGACCTTGAAGCAGAAGAGCCCCCATGTGTTGCGTCACACATTCGCTACCCATCTTCTTGACGAGGGCGCCAGCTTGGTGGCCATACAAAAGCTGTTGGGGCACGAAGAGCTTGCCACTACTCAAATCTATGCCCACAATACCATTGAACAACTCAAGCAAATACATAAACAATCCCACCCGAAAGGGTGATTATTTAAAAGAAAGGAGTCATTATGAAAGTCATGATTAACTCAGTACACTTCAAGGCTGATCAAAAACTTGAAGATTTCATCACGCAAAAAGTGGAGAAATTGTGCGCCAAGTACAGTGAAGTCATTAATGCCGAAGTCAATCTGAAGCTCGACAACAACGACACCCCTGAAAACAAGATTGCCGACATTCGACTTGTGCTCAAAGGAGATGACCTTTATGCCAGCAAGCAATCGAAGAGTTTTGAGGAGTCGATCGACACGGCTGTCGACGCTTTGAAGAAACAGTTGGAGAAATACAAGGGAAAATTCGTGAAATAAGAGTTTTCTCTCCGTTTCAGGGCCCCTAATTAATTAGGTGTGACTCTAAGACAAGTATCAAGCAAGTGGTTTTTACGAGCCACTTGCTTTCATTTTGTGGAAATCGGCCAAAAATTGTAGTCTTTTAAAACGCTATAAATCAATATAATGCAAAAAAAATTCATTTTTTTTGAAAAAAAAGAACGCAAATGTATTGTCAGTTCGGGAAAACTAACTATTTTTGCAAACCTTTTTGAGAAGAAAATGGCATGCTTCTTGAGGGTAAAAGTTCTTTTACATAATGCCGGTATAACTCAGTTGGTAGA
>DBXU01000164.1:0-161 GCA_002310075.1 Bacteroidales bacterium UBA1204
AGCGAATTCGCCGTACAACTCCCCAGTTCGCCTTGGTTGAATACGGGCGGACAAATCTTCCTGAGGTCTACTTTCGACGGGAAATCGCTTGCACTACGTAGCTTCATAGGAGCTTCGTAAACATAATCTCTTTCATCGGGAAGGTCGGGAAGCCATCCAAA
>DBXU01000164.1:275-1490 GCA_002310075.1 Bacteroidales bacterium UBA1204
CCCAAGGCCTTTTTTCTTCGAGAACGGCGATGGCTTGTCCTTCGGAAAGGGCTTTGATCTCAACCAAAACAGGAAAACTTTTCCCGAGAGGTTGCTTCCCGTCGTCTTTCGATGGCGTCTTTTTGGAGAGCTGCACTTTGACGCACTCGTCATTTGAGACGACTGACCACAAATATCCCCCTCCTTCGTGACTTTCCAACTCGAAAGTGCGAGTATCTCCGGCCTTTAGTTTGAATCTCTTTCTCATAGAAGTAGTGTTGTTGTGAATGGAACTCGTGATTTGGCACAAAGATAAGCTTTTTCTGAATTGAAGAGGCATTTACGACTTCTTTTTACAGTATGATGCCATGATAGCACCGTCCCTGCCAAGTCTGACGCTCTTCCATCCGCTTTTCGATTTTAGCCAACACCTCATCATATCGAAGCTTCATCCAAGGCTCTGAAACCAAATAGCGCGGTGGTACCTCGCCAGCAAATCGCTCAATGACAATGTCAGGGTTGAGCCGCTCGGCAAAGTCGATGACGAAGTCGATGTATTCCTCCAGATCGAAGAGATGGAAATGCTCGGGATGCTCAAGGTATTCCGTGGCCATCGTGGTGCCTTTGAAGATTTGCAGTTGNNAGTTGGTGGAACTTGACCGTGGTCAGTGGCAGTTGTGAAATGATGTCGGTGGCATCGAGCATCATGTTCTTGGTCTCTCCAGGCAGGCCGAAGATGAAATGCGCTCCACAAGGGATGCCATAGTCGGCCGTCATGCGGATAGCTTTCTCAGCCGTGGCGAAGTCGTGCCCTCGGTTGACGCGTTTCAAAGTCTCGTCGTAAACGCTCTCCACGCCGTATTCCAGCATGACATAGTGTGTTCTCTGTATCTCATTGAGGTATTGCAAAAGAGCTTCGTCAACCAAATCCGGCCGCGTGCCAATGACGATGCCCACAATCTGTGGTTTAGCAGGCATGTCATACCGAGACTCGTCGTGCATAGATACTCTCCCTCCTTCCGTCGGTCGGTATGACATGCACGGTGAGGCGAGTGTATCTATGCCTTCTAAAGCTTCTGCATAAATCCTCTTCAGCTCCTCCAAAGGCTTATAAGTATTCGAAAACGGCTGAAAATAAGCCAAATACTTATTCGCCCTGCGATAACGCCTTTGGTGGAACGCTATACCTTCCTCAATCTGTTGCTTGATGGACTTCTCGGGCCGACAATACGATGG
>DBXU01000164.1:1505-2355 GCA_002310075.1 Bacteroidales bacterium UBA1204
GCCTCATTGCTGCAAAAAGTACAGCCGCCCGTGCTGATTTTGCCATCGCGATTGGGACAACTGAAGCCCGCGTCGATGCTGATTTTCTGCACACGTCCCCCGAACTGCTTCGTGAAGTAGTTGCTGTAGCTGTTGAACCGCCGGTTGTCGCCCCATGGATAGGTCATGGCCTGGAATAATCTGGGTTGTTCAAAAACGTCTCATCCGTCAAAGTGTTGAGGAAGGCCTTCAATTGCGCTTTCTCCAAATCGGTGAGTTGAACGCCGCCGTCCATCACATGGTGCATCAGCGGGTTGATGTTCTCGGAGTCCTTTACGCCTTCGCTATAGAAGTTGATGACCTCGTCAAGGGTGGTGAAACGCCCATCATGCATATAAGGTGCCGAAACGGCGATGTTGCGTAGGGTAGGGGCTTTGTAGGCACCACGGTCCCAATGGCTGCCAGTGACGGCAGCGCGGTCTTCGGGGTCGTTGAACTCGTCATCCAGGCCATTGTTGTAAAACAGGTTGGTGGTCATCAGAGCCAGCCCGCCACCACCATGGCAGTGGAAGCAGTCGGCGCCTTCTTCGGTGCAAAACAGTTCATAACCAGCCATCTCGTCTTCGGTAAGTTCTTCTTCGCCTAACAGATAACGGTCA
Source organism: Bacteroidales bacterium UBA1204 (assembly GCA_002310075.1). Next base: position 2,144 of record DBXU01000164.1, read on the forward strand.
AATTTGCTGTCGGCAGAAACCAAACTTCTCACAAATTGTGCAATGGCTTTTTCCACATTGACAAAGGTGATTTCTCGGCTGCCAAAAGCTCTCTCGAAAAACTCAGGGTAGTCATCAGTCTTCTGCAGGTATTTGACCACCTGGTTGGTGTCGGCATTGATCTCCACGGGACTGGTGACTGCCGCCAACACCATGTCCTCCAAAGTGGCCAC
>DBXU01000164.1:2457-4526 GCA_002310075.1 Bacteroidales bacterium UBA1204
GAGGAGCAGCTGCGGATGCCATCCGTGCCGTCGCGACCGGATAAACGTGTGTCGTAGAAGAGTTTCCTGCCCAAAGCTACGCCTTCCTCGGTCATGGGATTGTCGGCAGGGATGTTGTTTTTGGTGGGGAAGTAAGAAGGCTGCGACAAATCGTAAGGGGTGGCTTGGTATGTGGGGCCGTGCTCTGGAATACAGCCAGCCATACCGAGCATAATCAAAAACAATATGAACACGGTTTTTTTCATGATTGCTCCTTGTCTTTGCCGTGGATTTGCGCTATGGTCGTTTTCACGTTTTGCCAAGTCCAGAAACCAGGTTTAGGAGTTGCTTTTTTCATGAGTGCTCTGAATGTTTCCTCCATATGTTCGCCTTTNNTTCATGCTTGTGTGTTTATTGTCCGATTGTGTGATGATTTTGAAGACGTCGTTACCATTGACGTTAAGCATCCTTTGCGCCTCCTGATTCTGCATGATATGACTGCCCCAGACATTGAAATCGTATGTGTGCGGGTTGCGGAACCAGTTGTCGATGACCATGGCAAGATGGATTTGGTTTTCATGGTTGGCCTTAATGGTAAGGTCAATGGGAATCTCAACGATGAAGTAGTTTTGGTAAAACTGGGTGCATTCCTCGTTTTGCCCAATGCCGAGATGAATGGCCAAAGGCGCAAGCCGACCTTCTTCGTTCACGTATTTCCCATTTAGTTTCATGTAATGGTAGCCACCACCCATCATGTCGGGCCAAAACATCTCCGACTCGGGTGGGTCGTTGAAAAGCCCGGTGTAGTTATCGTTTTCGTCCAATCCGAAAGTGAAACGTATGGCGTTGTAATGCCCCACATTCACAGGCTTGGCATGCAGTGTTTGCGATTCTGGGATGTTGGTGTCGATGTAAAAGAAACGACAGAGGTCCAAAGTGTCGGAAACGCCACGCTGATGAAGCATGGTCCAATTGCCAGTCTCGTTTTTCAACTCGATGTTGGAAAGGAACCATTGCACCTCTGTGATGAGAAAGGTGTTGCCTGCTTCGTTGGTGTAGCATAGGGTGTCGAGCAGCAATGGACCTTCGTTGATTTGATAGTCAACCAAAAGGTCAAAGTCGGCTTGCTCTCTTGGTTTGTTGCAGGAGTACAAGGCCGTCAGTGCGAGGACTAATATGAACCAGAGTCTTTTCTTCATGAATTCTCCTTGATTCTTTCAATTCAGCGGCGAAGATACAAAAATTTTGCCAAAAATGTGTAATTTTGCCGACCTAATCAGAAAAACGATGGCAGACTTTAAGATAGGAGATAAAGTGAATTTCCTCAGCACCGTTGGTGGAGGAAAGATTACGAAAATCATAGACTCTCGTATGGTGATGGTCGAAGTGGAAGACGGCTTCGAAATCCCGACTTTGATTACGGATTTGGTGCTTGACTACCGTTCCATGCCTGCTCCGAGCAAGCAGCAACAGACGGTCGACAAGGTGCAGAAAGAGGTCCAAGGCCAGGAGTTGTTGAAGCAACAGCAGGCCGAAGAGGCCCGAAAGGGAGGCCTGCGTCGCTATGCTAAGGAGGCTGAGAAGGAAGGCGTTTATATGGCTTTTGTGCCTCATGAACAGCAATGGCTCCTCACAGGTCCGCTCGATGTGGTGCTGGTCAACCATACGCCCTACGAGATGCTCTACACGTTCACCATCAAGGAGGAAGACAAGTTCGCCAATGTGGACTACGGCCAAGTCGACAAATACGAGAAAATCGTCATCGAGACCATCTCGCGCGACGACCTCGAGTATTGGCTCAACGGTGTGGTGCAAGCTATCTTGACCACTGAGTCATCTGATAGTTTGTTGCTCCCACTGAATGCACCTTTTTCGCTGCGTCCAGGCCGATTCTTTAAGGAAGGTAGTTACCTGCCCTCTGGCGTTTTGGGTGAGAAGTCGGTGATGATTTGTCTCTCTGAGCTCATCGCATTGAAGCATGGTGATAGTGATTTCACCAAGATTTTAAAGGAAGGTGTCGGCTCGCAAGCGCCTGCAAAGGATTTGGTGAAGAAGGAATCGCCCATCGACAAACATAGGGTGGCTCCAGG
>DBXU01000023.1:0-3310 GCA_002310075.1 Bacteroidales bacterium UBA1204
GATGTCCTCTTGGTGGGCAGCACCAGCTATGGTTTGCAGACTGTTCCCTACGCATACGTGGCCCTGACCCATAACAACGAGTTGATCGCAGCCGCCTTCACGGACGCCTCCGGTTATGCCAACCTCACCTTCAGCGCTGTCGACATCCCTGGCGATTATGAGTTGGCTGTTTCGGCACAGAACCACATCCAATTCTTCAAGAATGTGCAGGTCATCGCACCGTCGGGACCCTATGTGGCTGTCTCTGCTTCCTCCCTGTCCGAGTTCAGCATACCTCAACCGGGCTCCACTGTATATATGGATGTTGCCCTGACCAACTATGGCGTGGCCACGGCCTACGACATTACTACCACCCTCAGCAGCAGTTATCCTGGCATCGACATCCTTCAAGACAGCGTGAGCGACAGCAGCTTGGCCGTTGACTCCACCAGCACGCACTACAATGCTTTCGCCATTGCGTTGCCTGCCGATGCCCAAGATGGCGATGTGATTCCTTTTGTCATCACCACCACCTTTGGCGATGAGACCACCACCAAGGTCATTACAATAACGGTTGTGGCGCCATTATTGTCCATTGATGATGTGACCTTTCAGAACCTGAACGGCGCCTCCATCTTTGCTCCTGGCGACACGGCCGATGTAACGGTGACCTACTCCAACATCGGCCACTGCACACTGCCCAATGCTGAATTGCACCTCTTCAGCCATTACAGCTTGGTGACCGTGGACACCCCGGCCCAGAACATCACGGAGTTCCCTGCCGGCGCCTCCGCAACCGCCCAGTATCAAGTAACCATTGACGCCACCGTCCCCGACCTGACCATAGTTCCGCTCTACATAAAAAGCTTGATCGACCAGAATATCACCGTTGACACCGTCTTCCTGACCGTTGGCGATAACATGGAGACCTTCGAGACAGGCGATCTGACCGCTTTCCCATGGCAGGCCAACGACAATCCTTGGTTTGTCACCGATGAGCAACCCTATGCCGGTAGCTATTGCATCCGTTCCAAACAGGATCTTGACGACAACGCTCAATCTGAATTCTCCATTACGGTCAATTGCTTTGTCGCCGACAACATTTCCTATTTCCGCAAGGTCGCTTCTGAAGATGGCTGGGATTTCTTCAAGTTCTACATCGACGACGTCGAGATGGATAGCCAGACAGGCTCCACCGATTGGTCACAGGTCTCCTTCCCCGTCGCTCCAGGCACGCACACCTTCAGGTTCAGCTATCAGAAAGACTCTGCCATCAGCGGCGGTAGCGACTGTGCTTGGGTGGACAACATCATTCTTCCCGGCGTGGGCACCCTGTGTGTGGAAGACATTGATGACCCTTTGAGTGTTGAGACCCACGAGGAGATACTTCTCAGTGTATTCCCTAACCCTACCACGGGCGTGCTTCATGTGGGATGCGCTGAACCGATACAGCAAATCGTGATCTACGACTTGAGTGGTCGCCAAGTCATGAGTTTCCATGGACAGGCCATACAGGGGAATACCATCAATGTCAACAGCCTGACCAACGGAGTTTACTTCATTCGTTTCCTCACCACCGACAATCAGTCTTTCGTCTCCAAGTTCATCAAACAATAACTGGGGCTGCTGAGCCTGCAATACTGGGAACGCCTACCCTTCACCGGGTTGGGCGGGGAAGCGCTCGCAAAGGATGGCTAACCAAGAGTAAAATTCATTAGTCACCAAAGTTTTTTTCCTATCTTTGCCCCACAAATCCGAACATCATGGATAACGAAACACAAACCCTAATACAGACCCAACCCGAACCCGAAACCAAGACCACTAAATGCCTCAACTGCGGCACTGAATTCCAAGGGAAGTTCTGTCCCGAGTGCGGACAAGATGCCAAAACAAGTCGGTTCACCCTACGATTCATTTGGAGCAACCTCCTTGCGGCTATATTGGGCAGGGACGGCGGCATCGCGTATACCATCAAAAACCTATTTACACGACCAGGAGCGATGATTGTAGAAATCCTCAACGGGAAACGCCGCAAATACGTCTCGCCTTTCCCAACGCTGTTCCTGGCGCTGACACTTTATGTCCTGATCTTCACCGCAACGGGCACCAAAAACATAGAAATAGACAATCTGCCAGAGGACATAGATACAGAACTCACCGTGAAAGTGGGTGATAAGACTACGGAAATCAACAACAACTCCACTGCAGCAAAGCAGATGCTTCAAAAAGGGGCTCAACTCGCTGTCGATGGGTATCACTTCTACCTCAACCATTACACGCTTTGCTACATGCTCACTTTGCCTTTGTTCGTTGTTGCGACAAGAAAGTGTTATGGCAAGGAAAACCGCAAACGCTATAACCGTGCCGAATACATCGTCGCCATAGTCTATGCGATGGTGATATTGGTGTTATACCGTTGCGTCGTCAACCTCATCTATCCCATCTCGCACCACTTTTACGGAAAAATGGCAGGCTTTGAACCGATTGCCATCATCATAGCTTTGACTGCATGTTTCAGGAAGATGATGGGGTTCAGCACAGTTAAGACGGTTTGGCGCAGCACACTGACCGTTGCACTGTATTACATCATTCTAGGTGCAATACTTGCGATATGCGCAGTGGCCATCGCATTTTTCTTTTACTTCAAATATCTGAAATAGAATCATTTCGCCCGCCAGAAACTGCGCGTAAACAGCAGCAGGACGGTGTAGATTTCAAGACGACCCACCATCATATCGAAGGACAGGATCCATTTGGCAGCCTTGGGGATGGCATCGAAAGTGCCACTCGGCCCTGTGATGCCCGTGCCTGGGCCATAGTTGCTGAAACAGGTCAGGAAGGAGATGGCACCTTCCTCAAGGCTCATGCCAGCGGCCGAAAGGCCCACCACATTGAGCATGAAAACGATGAGGAACAAGGAGAAAAACGAGAGCACACGCTTCAAACTGAGGTCTTCCACAATCTGACCCGAAATCTTGATGGTGTACATGCTCGACGAATGGATCATCTCGTTGACCGTCTTCTTGATGTACTTGAAAAGCACGATGACACGCACCATCTTGATACCACCGCTGGTGGACCCTGCGCAGCCACCCACAACCATCATGACCACCGTCGGGATGAGGAAGAGTCGGCCCCAAGAGTCATAGTTGTAATTGGTGCCTTGGAAGCCCGTGTTCGACAGCAATGCCACCACGTGGAACAACGAAGTACGAATGCGGTCCAACTCAGTGTGCGGATGCGACACCAGCTGCTCATCAGTGATGACGTCGATGCGCGGGGCAAAATAGAAGCGAAGCAAGAACAGCACCGTGAAAAAGAGTATCGCCAA
>DBXU01000023.1:3335-6759 GCA_002310075.1 Bacteroidales bacterium UBA1204
TTTCTCTTGATCACGTCGAAACGACCGTTGAAGAGGAAATGATACATGGCGAAATTGATGCCCGACAGCAACATGAACAACACGCAAACAAACTCTATGTAGTTGGAGCCGAAATATCCGATGCTGGCCTGATGCGTGCTGAAACCGCCTGTGGCGATGGTGGTCATGGCATGACAGATGGCGTCGAACCTGTTCATCGGTCCCACGCCATAGGCGATGGCACAAAGCACCGTCAGCGCAATGTAGATGATCCACAACAGGCGCGAGGTGGCGCCCATGGTAGGAGCCAGTTTCTCCACACTCAATCCCGGTGCCTCGGCAGCAAAGAGCGAGACCTTCTTTGAGCCTTTGGCCACCGAAGGAAGGAAAGCCAAGGTGAACACCACGACACCCAAGCCGCCCATCCACTGGGTGATGCTACGCCAGAACAAGATGCCGTGCGGCTGCTGGTCAATATTGTTGAGGATGGTGGCACCTGTGGTCGAAAAACCCGACATGGTTTCAAAGAAAGCGTCCGTGACATTGTCGACCGTGCCATTCATCAGGAAAGGCAACATGCCGAACAGTGAAAACAAGACCCACGACAAGGCCACCACCAAGAAAGTGTCGCGAATTTGCAGGGTGCCCCGCTTGCTCATGTTGCCGATATTATAGAGCAACAAGCCCACTGAAGCAGTCAAGGCAGCCGTCAGAAGAAAACAACGGGCATCGGTCTCCCCTGCCACACGCTGATAGTGCAAAGCCACCGCCGAGGTCAGCAGCAACGCCGCCGCCTCAATCAGTAACAATACACCAAACAGCTTGCTTTTCATTTGTTATTCGTTTTTTGACTTCGTGACGCAAAACAATCTATATGTCAACCCTATTTCTAGATTGCTTCGTTCCTCGCAATGACGCGAAGCGCGTCTCTAAACTCTAAACTCTCAACTAAGACTAAGACCACGGTTGCGCCCAACCTTCGCCATAGTCGAAATCGTCGTCGGCCTTTTCCTTATAGGAATGGTCGTCGTAAGGTTTCAGCCAGTTCCTGAACTTATAGGAAGGTATCGCCGTAATCTCGCCGTCGGCATCGGGCGACACTGCAATGTCAATCTCATCGGCTGCCAACTCCTTGAGCCATTGTCCCAGCTCGGAAAAGCCCATGTCGGTCACCGTATAGCCTTCCCAGTCGCCCTGTGCGGCTTGGGCCGCCAAGGCCTCCGACTCCCAAAGCGGGATATATGGTTCGCCGTCGTTGTCTTCCAACATGGCAAAAAAGCCTTCTTTGGCCTCAAGCAGCCACACCTTGCGCGTCTCCAGGATGGCGTTGATGAATTTCTCTAGTTTGTCTCCCATGGCTTAACGTCTTCTTTGTTGTTGCTGCTGAAGCTTGGCCTGTTGCTTTTGGGCCTCTTCCAAACGCTTCATGAAACCGGATTTCTTCTGGGGCTTTTTCTTGTTCTCTTCGATGGTGGCACGCACCTTGTCCTCGTTGATCATCTTGCGGAAGATGAACATCTGGATGAAGGTGATGATGTTGACCAACATATAATAGTAGCTCAAGCCCGAAGAATAGTTATTGAAGATTCCGAAGAACATGATGGGCATCAGGTACATCATCCACTTCATGGGTTTCATCTGCGGGTTGCTCGAGACATCCATCTGCTTGTTGTTCACATAGGTGTAGATGAACGTGGTGATGGTCATCAGCAGGGTGAACAAGCTCAGGTGGTCCATGCCGAGGAACTTCGGGAACTCTATGATGCTGTCGTAGGTCGAAAGGTCGTCAGCCCAAAGGAAAGGCTGCTGACGCAACTCGATACTGGCCGGGAAGAAACGGAAGATGGCGATGAGGATGGGGAACTGCAACAAGGCGGGCAGACATCCCGAGGCGGGACTCACGCCTGCTTGCTTCTGCAGGTTCATCACGGCCTGTTGCTTCTTCATGGCGTCTTCTTCCTTGGGGTATTTTGCGTTGATGGCTTCCATCTCGGGCTTCAGCACACGNNGTAGGACTTGAACGCCAAGGGGAACAACAAAGTCTTGATAAGGATGGTCAGGATAAGGATGACAATGCCGTAGTTCCATCCATAGCTACTCAGCCAGTTGAACACGGCGATGACGCCGTAGTTGATCCAACGGATGAGGAAGAAGTTACCCAAATTGATCTGGTCCTGAAGGCCGATGCCATAGCTGCGCAAGGTCTTGAAGTGGTTGGGGCCGAAATAGAGCTGCATCGGGATGAAGTTGGTCTCAGCCTTCACGTCATAAGGCACTTCGATATTAGCCATCATCGACTTGAAGTAACGAGGGTTGCTCGACTTGCGCGTCTGGGTGGCCATGCGCGCGTTCTCAAACTCATTCTTGGCCACAATTACGTTGCAGAAGAAACGTTGTTTGAACGACACCCATTTCAACTTGCTATTCACTGTCTGCTCACCATCCTTTTGTTCGTTGAGGTGGTCGACGTCTTTGTCGGTCAGCGAGCGATAGTACACCGACTCGCCTGCGAAACGGTCGGTGCTCTTCTCCTGCTTCATCAGGTCGACTTCCCAGTCGAGGGTCATGTAGTCGGCATTGGTGGCTATAACGTCTTTCAGTCCAACCGTGCGGATGTCGAAATCCATCATGTAGTTGTCGTAGCGGACCGTATAGGTATACTCAAGGTATTTCCCCGGATCGTCGGTAGGAAGGCGCAGGGCAAAGACAACGCTGTCGTTCTCCCCCACTGTCATGTCGCCACCAGCGTAAGGCTGTCCGTTCATATAAGGCTGGAAATAGAACTGAGAGGTGTTGACGATACGGTTCTGTGCAAAGAACGAGAGGTCGAACTTGGCTGTCTCAGGGTCGAAGGAAATCAGTGGCAGTGAGTCGTAGGTCTTATAGTCCTTCAGCTCCACTTGTTTCAAGAAACCGCCTTTGTTGGTAAAGGTCAGCTTTTGCAACTTGTTCTCGATGGTCCAAGTTTGTTCCGAGCCCTCTGCAGCAGCGGCGAAGACGCCGTATTTGTCGCGCAGGTTGTTCTGCATGAGTTGCGCCCTACCAAGGGAATCCAATTCTGAGAGCTGCGCCGTGTCGGCCTGCAAGGCAGCCATTTGTGTCGCCTGTTGCTCCGCCGTGCGAATCGAATCAAGAGCCATCTGCTCCAGTCTAGCCTGACGGATGGAGTCCTGTATGCGCTGTTGTTCGGCCAGTTGCTCCTTTGAAGGAGTCATAAAATACATCCAGCCGAAGAGGATGGCTGCGATGAGGACAAAACCAATTAAAGTGCTTTTATTGTTCATTCTATGATAATTTGCAAATAAGGCGGCAAAGATACAAAAAAAAGTGTCCCGAAGGACACTTTTTCATTTGACAACACTACTTTTTCAGTGAAAGCGCTGAATCAATAGTAACGGTAGCTCTTCACCTGGCCGATATGGCGGGCGAGGCGGACCACCTGGTT
>DBXU01000023.1:6847-7010 GCA_002310075.1 Bacteroidales bacterium UBA1204
CCGATGCCGTCGCTCGAGACGAACTCCGTATTGCTGCTGAAGCGGATCTGCTCGATGAGGTTGCCCTCCAAGCAGGCCTTACGGAAGGTCTCGTTGACTTCTTCAACAGTGGTCTCACGTTCGAGGTCAAGAGCCAACACTGCCAACGACACGTCAGGCGTAG
>DBXU01000023.1:7024-9505 GCA_002310075.1 Bacteroidales bacterium UBA1204
GCGTTGCTCGTCAGCTTGCCCTTCAGTTCGGGGATGGCCTTGGCGGCTGCCTTGCCGGCACCCGTCTCGGTGATGACCATGTTCAACGGGGCTGAACGACCACGACGTTCTTTCTTGTGGTAGTTGTCCAACAGGTTCTGGTCGTTGGTGTAGCTATGGATGGTCTCGATGTGGCCTTTCACGATGCCGAAGTTCTTCAGCATGACTTCGAGGCCGGGCACGATGGCATTGGTGGTGCAGCTGGCAGCTGAGAAGACGGTCTCGTTCTCAAGGTCGAGCGTGTCTTGGTTGACGCCGTACACCACATTCGGAATGTCGCCCTTGCCAGGAGCGGTGAGCAGCACTTTGGCTACGCCTTTGGCCTGCAGGTGACGCGACAGTGACTCCCTGTCACGGAAGGCACCCGTGTTGTCGATGAGCAAAGCATCGTTGATGCCGTATTGCGTGTAGTCGAGGTCCTCGGGGTTCTTGCTTTCGAGGAAGAGGATCTTCTGTCCGTTGACCATCATGGCATTCTCCTCCAACAGCGGATAGCAAACGCCATGGAAGTAACGGTGTACCGAGTCGGTGCGGAACAGGTTGATACGCTTGAGGATATCCTCAGGAGAGTTCTTGCGGGTGACGATAGCGCGAACGCGAAGGGCATCGCCACGGCCAGCCATCTCGGTCATCTCACGGCAAAGGATACGGCCGATACGACCGAAACCGTAAAGGATGACGTCCTGCACCTTGTTGCTGCGCGGGTTGGCGTCGATGATGTAGCTGAGCTTGTCGCGGACAAAGGCAGTCACGTTGTTGTTATACTTTTCCTTCTCATCCGTCCATTCGGAGTTGAGGCGGCCGAGGTCGATACGGGCAGGGGCGAGATTCTCGGCAAGAAGTGCCTTGGCGATGAGCAATGAATCCTGTACACGGACCGGCTTGCCCAAGACCGTCTCGGCACGGAGGTGCTTATTGAGGATCTTGCCTGAACCACGGTTGACCAGCAGCGAACGCAACATGATAAGTTCCACTGACTTGTCGTACCACAGTCTACCAACGATGTTGATAAGTTCGTTGGCGGCTTTTTCGTTTTCATTCCACGCTTTTAGCGAGGTTTCGAAGTTGTCGTTGTTCATGACTACAATTTTTTGTTATTTATTGGGTATTTGATTGAGGCAAAGATAGCCAATAATTCCATTCAAAAAAGAAAAAACAACATAAAACTGCCTTTTTGACTTTTTTTCTGCAACAATTGCCTTTGGCCCCAGCCAAAATCACATTCTGGCGTTAACCACATCCCAATTGACGATCTGCCACATGGCAGCGATATGGTCGGGACGGCGGTTTTGGTAATCAAGATAATAGGCGTGTTCCCAAACATCAAAGGTCAACAGCGGCTTCAAGCCACGCTGCACGGGGTTGCCGGCGTTGGTTTCCTGTGTGATGACCAGCTTGCCCTCCTTATCGGCAGAGAGCCACACCCAACCTGATCCAAACAAGGTTGCGCCTTTCTTCGAAAACTCATCCTTGAAAGCCTCGAAGCTGCCAAACTGTGCCTCGATGGCAGCAGCGATCTTACCAGTAGGCTTGTTGTCGGCCTTGGGGGCGCGCAGCTGCAGGAAATACATCTCGTGGTTGAGGATTTGGCCAGCATTGTTGAACACACCGCCGTCAGCCGTCTTCACAATCTCAGCCAGTGGCATGTCTTCGTATTTTGTGCCCACGATGGCAGCATTCAGATTGTTGACATAAGCCTGCAAGTGCTTGCCATGATGGAATCCTATCGTTTCCTTGCTGATGACAGGTTCCAAAGCGTTTGCCTCATAGGGCAACGGAATCAATTCGTATTTCATGTCTTAAAGAATTAAATGATTGTTTCAATGGTTGATTACGTCTGCAAAGATAACGAAAAAATACATCCTTGCAAAGGAAAATAAAAAAGGCTCCGTTTGGAGCCTTTTTTTATTGGTTGGTATACATCTTATACAAAGCAGAATCAGGCTCTGCCCTCAATTTCTTCAATGCCTTGTCACGGATCTGACGCGTCCGTTCGCGCGAGATATTGAGTTTCATTGCAATTTCCTCAAGAGAGTATTCACGCGGAGTCCCCAGTCCAAAATACATGCTCAGGATGGTCCTCTCCTTCTCCGAGAGTCGGTCGAGGGAATGGCGGATGGCCTTGCTTGCCGACTCTTGTTCAACCGCGTCGTCGGTTTGTTCGACATCATCCTGGACAAATATGTCCAAGAAATTGGTGTCGTCATCCTCATCGATAGGCGCGTCGGTAGAAACATGGCGTGCGTTGAAGCTCAGTAGCTGCTCCACCTTGTCGTCAGGCATATCCACCATTTCCGCCAATTCTTTCGTCGTAGGCTTACGTTCCAGCTTCTGTTCCAAGATGGAAGAAGCTTTCTTCACCTTCGCGATGGCGCCCACCTGATTCATCGGCAGACGTATGATTCGCGCCTGTTCAGCCACGGCTTGCAAGATGCTTTGACG
>DBXU01000023.1:9514-33023 GCA_002310075.1 Bacteroidales bacterium UBA1204
AAGCCACGGGTCTCGTCGAAACGCTGTGCCGCCTTCACCAAACCCAGATTGCCCTCGTTGATCAGATCCTGAAGGCTTAACCCTTGGTTTTGATATTGTTTAGCCACAGACACCACAAAACGCAAGTTCGACCGCACCAGCTTATCCAAAGCCACCTGGTCGCCCGCCTTGATGCGTTGGGCGAGTTCCACCTCCTCGTCCGCCGTCAGCAAGGTCTCCTTGGCGATGTCGCTCAGATACTTGTCCAAAGTACCCGAACTTCGGTTGGTGATCTGTTTTGAAATTTTTAGTTGTCTCATTCTCAAATCTTTAAATTGTTGTTATTGTTTGTTTTTTTTCTTTCTTATTCCCTTCATGTCAACCTCCACAATCCACCCTTTATGTGTGAAGCTTCCATCTCACACATTAGGTTAATTCAATACAAAAACCGTACCGAAGTCTTTGATTTTCAGAAAATTCTTTCTAAACGCTACTTTAGTAGTAGAACGTTCCCATCATGCCGTTGGGATACACACCTTCGATGGTGGTACGGCGTGAGCGGGAGTTCTTGAGTGCATTCTCAAGGTCGGTCTTGCTGTTCACGGCAGTTCCGTTCACCTTGGTGATGACGAAATCGACGGGAACGCCTGAGTTCATGAACCTACCCTGACGAATTTCGACGATCTTCAAGCCTTTCTTAATGTTAAGACGGCTCATGTCGTTTTGGTTGATGGGTTGCAGCATCAACCCAAACTCGGAATTGTAGAAAGAGTCGCCTTTCTTGACCACGTCCACATTGCCGGCTTCGTTAAGCAGCGTCAGCTCATATTGATGGTGATGGCCTTTGCGGTTCACTTCCACATTAACCCTGTCGCCAGGACGGTATTGGCGGATGCTTTCCATCAATTGGGTAACCGTATTCACTTTCTTACCGTTGATGGCTGTCACCACATCGCCTTTCTGTACGCCTGCCATAACAGCGGCGCCACCTTCGGTCACATCGGCGACATACACGCCTTCGATGTTCTCCAAGCCTTCCTTCTCGGCCAACTCTTGGGTGAGTTCGGCCGGATAAATGCCGATATAGCCGCGCTGTGTCTCACCATAGAGCAACAGGTCGTCGACCACCTTGCGGACAATGTTGGACGGAATGGCGAAAGAATAGCCTTCATAGGAACCGGTGTGCGAAGCGATGGCGGCGTTGATGCCCACCAACTCGCCCTTGGTGTTCACCAAGGCGCCACCACTGTTACCAGGATTGACGGCGGCATCGGTCTGGATGAAGGATTCGACAGAGGTACCTTCACCCAAGATGCTGAGGTTACGTGCCTTGGCACTCACAATGCCAGCGGTGACGGTTGAAGTCAAGTTGAAAGGATTACCCACGGCGAGCACCCATTCTCCAATGCGCACATTATCGGAATCTCCAAAAGTGAGATACTCCAAGTCGGAAGCATCCACTTTGATCAATGCCAAGTCGGTGGTAGGATCCGTACCGACGATGGAAGCTGTTTTCTTTACCTTATTATTAAAGGTAACCTCCACTTCGTCGGCACCCTCCACGACGTGGTTGTTGGTGACAATATAACCGTCAGGTGTCAAAACGACGCCTGAGCCATAGGCCACCATAGTGTTGTTGCGTGTTTGGCCAGGATAGCCGTACAACTGACCCAACAAAGCGCCAAAGAAATCATCGTAGGTGTTGCTCTGTCGGACCACTTTTGTCATGATATGTACTACTGCATCGACGCTACGTTCGGCGGCGTCAACGAAGTCGGGCGTGCCCTCGGCAGGCAAAAATGCCGCACGTTGCACCTGCACTTGTTGAGCCTGTTCTATCTGCGAAACAGGTTCCTGTTGTTCAATCTGGTTTTCGCCCTCATTGGCGTTTTGGGTTTGATTTCCACACGATGCCATGGCCAACAAGCCAGCCAGCACCAAAGTCATACTCACTTTTCTCATCTTAACTCAGTTTGGGATATTTCATTTATTTCTTGTCTCATTAATGCTTTTTTTCAGACTTTATTGCACCGAAAAGTGTATTTTTGTCGAAAAATTGGCAGGAAAAACTCATCAAAATATGTGCCATTATCCTGCGATACAATAGTTTTTTCAACACCCCGAACCCGTATGTTCATCAAAAACGACATTTTAGCCTTACGTAGCGCTGAACCCGACGATGCCGAACAGATCTACTTGTGGGAAAACGACCGCGACATCTGGCGCATCAGCGGCACCCACGCGCCCTATTCCCGCTTTCAGATCGAACAGTTCCTGTTGGGCAACAACGACCTGCCGTCGCAAAAGCAACTCAGGCTGATGGTCGACCTGCCCAACCGCCAAACCATCGGCTGCATCGACATTTTCGATTACGATGCCTTTAACAGCCGAGCTGGATTGGGCATTCTCATCGACAAAGCGTTTCGCCAACAGGGATACGCCAAGGCCGCCTTGGCCTTGTGCACCGAATACCTCTTTAAGGATGTGATGCTTCATCAAGTCTATTGTTCCATTGACGCCTGCAACACAGAGAGCCAGAAACTCTTCCTTGGCCAAGGATTCGAACAATGCGGCCAAAGAAAAGACTGGATCAGAACCGCTGAAAGATATATTGACGTATATGAATACCAACTCATTAACAAAGAATAACCCATGATCAAGATACAAACCACCATACCCAAAGAGAACAGGTCGCGCGGCAAAAGCAAGAAGAAAAGCAGCAAGCGCACCACCATAACCGTATTTCTTGTGTTGTTGGTTCTGCTCACCTTTGCCCTGGCATTCGGATATTGGCTGTATCGGAGCGTCATGTCGCCCAATGTAAAAACCACCGATGGGAAAGACATGGAACTGTTTATACCCACTGGTGCCGACTACGAGCAGGTGCAACACATCATCGGAGAAGCCGGCTTCTTGGTCAACGAAAACAGCTTCAACTGGTTGGCACAAAAGAAGGAGTATCCCCAAAACATACACCCCGGCCGTTACATCGTGAAAGACGGCATGAACAACAACCGGCTCGTCAACATGTTGCGTGGTGGCCTGCAAACACCTGTGAAAGTCACCTTCAACAACATGCGCAATGTCGACCAACTGGCTGGCCGCATCGCCAACCAAATCGAAGCCGACTCGTCATCCATCTCTAATCTGCTCCACAATCAGGATTATATCAACCAATTGGGCTTCAACAAATACACCATCCCCGCCCTGTTCCTGCCTGACACCTACGAGTTTTATTGGAACACGGATGCCGAAGGATTTGTGGCCCGTATGTTTCAGGAATACAACAAGTTTTGGACCGAGGAGCGTAAACAACAGGCCCAATCAAAAGGTCTTAATCCAATACAAGTCAGCACTTTAGCATCCATCGTCAACAAAGAAACCAATATGAGCGACGAGATGCCACGTGTCGCTGGCGTTTATCTCAACCGTTTGAACAACAATTGGATGCTACAAGCCGACCCCACCCTAATCTTTGCTTGGAACGACTACAGTATCAAACGTGTACTCGACCGACATAAGGAGATAGAATCACCTTACAACACCTATAAACACATGGGGCTTCCTCCAGGACCCATCTGCATCCCTTCCATCGCTGCCGTCAAAGCGGTGCTGAACGCCGAGGACCACCATTATTTCTATTTCTGCGCCAAGGAAGACTTCTCGGGGTATCATAATTTTGCCAAAACGCTGGCCGAGCACAACCGCAATGCGGCCAAATACCAGCAGGCATTAAACCAAAAAGGAATTCTAAAGTAATACCATAGATAACAGCATAAAACGAATTGTCATGAAAGCATTTAAGGCATATGATATTCGTGGGGAATGGGGTACCGACCTCAACGAAGAAATCGCTTATCGTATCGGATATTTCCTTCCCGACGTCCTTGATACTGACACCTATTTGGTAGGGCGCGACATGCGGCTCTCGTCACCGACCTTGTTCGAGGCGCTCACGCGTGGCCTTACTGACCGTGGCAAGAACGTAGACAGCATCGGTTTGTCAACCACCCCGTTGGTCTATTGGTCGACGGCCAAGTTTGGCTATGGCGCCTCCATCCAAATCACGGCGTCGCACAACCCCAAGCATCACAACGGCCTTAAGATTTCGGCCGCCAACGCCTTACCCGTCGGATACGACACCGGATTGAACCGATTAGAGGCTTTGGTGGAAAGCGACAAAACGACGACGCCTTGCAGCAAAAAAGGTCAAATCAGGGAGAAAAATGTCTATGCCGAGTATCTCGCTTTCCAACGGCAGTTTGTCGGCGACCTTTCCAACCTTAACATCGCCGTGGACTGCAGCAACGGCATGTCGTCATTATTTGTCCACGAGCTGATTGGCAAGGCACATTACATCAACGACACCCTTGACGGCAACTTCCCAAGTCACGAGCCCAACCCATTGGAATCCAATGCACAAGAGCAGATCAAAGCGTTGGTAATGAAAGAAAAATGCGATATCGGGCTCCTCTTCGACGGCGATGCCGACCGCATCACCTTCATCGACGAAAAAGGACGGTTCATCAGCCCCGACCTCATCATTGCCTTCCTAGGCGACTATTTCATTGGTGAGCAGCAACAGAAAGGCATCGTGCTTCAAGACATCCGCAGCTCGCGCGCCATCCAAGAGTATCTGAACCGTTATCAAGCCAAGGTGGAAACCTGGCGTGTGGGACGAGCCTATGCCGCCTTGAAACTCAGGGAGCTGGACGGCTGCTATGGCGGAGAGTTGGCCGGGCATTACTATTTCCGTGACTTCTATTACTCCGACTCTGCCCTTCTGGCCGCTTCCATCGTGCTACGCCTTCTCAACGAACGCAAAAAGCAAGGGATGACGCTCAGCCAAATCATCGACGCCATCTCTCCCTATTACAACTCAGGGGAAATCAACTTCAAGATCGAACGCAAACAAGAGGCCATGGATGCCGTGCGCGAGCATTTCATGTGCCAAGAAAAACCTGAACGTTTTTTGGACTTCGACGGCTATCGGCTTGACTATCCCGACTGGTGGTTCAACATCAGGCCTTCCAACACGGAGCCTTACCTGCGATTCTTGTGCGAAGCCAAGAGCGAAAGTAAGTTGAACGAGCTCATGACCACAGTGAAGGACATCGTTGCCACCTTTGCATAACAGGAAAATTTCATATCTTTGCAAAAAATTTCGCCATGAAAAAGATTCGCATATTAGCCATTGTCTTCATAGGGCTCGTCATCTGCAGCTGCCAGAATCCTTCTAAGTCAAGGAACTACATGGACGAAGGAGAAAAAATGATGGTGGTCTACAGCCAATACGACAAAGCGGAAGAACTCTTCACAAAAGCCATCAAGTATGACCATGGCAATTTTGAAGCATATTATTTTAGAGGCTGTGCAAAAATCAACAACAACAAATTGATGGAAGCCATTGCCGATTTCGAGAAAGCCATTGAGCTGAAGCCCGACTTCGCCGATGCCTATTTTAATATTGGCAGGGCCTATTTCTTACTCCATGACGACGACATGATGTGCCAGTATTACAGGTTGGCACAAAAATACGGCCGCCCCAACCTTGAGGACTACCTCCAGAAATGCGAACAAAGCGGGCACTGATTACTCGTTTTCCGAAAAATGATCCACCACAATGAGGTCACCGTCCTCGTTGTAGGTCTTCCATTCACCCACCTTCTCCCCTTTTGAATACAGGCCTTCTTCCTTGACATTCGTATTGGGATAATAGGTTTTGGCCGGACCTTCCAACATGCCGTTATGATATTGGCCTTCCATCAGCAAAACGCCGGTGTCGGAATACTTTTTGCACACGCCTTCGGGAATACCGTTCACATATTGTGTCTCTTCGGCCAGTTTTCCGTTTTTCGGATTATACAGGCGCGACCATCCGTTCACCTTGCCGCCCACATTGTCTTCCGAAAGAAGCAACTGCCCGCTTTCCTTGTCAAAATAGCGCCATTCGCCTTCCTTTTTCTGGTTGACGTAATAACCCGTGGCGACCACCCTGCCATTGGGCGCATAGGTCTTATTGAGCGCCTTGTCGCCTGTCTTGTCGAACGTATTGGTAGCCTTCAGGTTGCCTTGTTCGTCATAATACCTGAATTCTCCTTTACACTTGTCGTTCTTGAACGCTCCTTCATACCGTTTCTGTCCATTGGGGTAAAAATCCACCCATTGGCCTTGGCGACGGCCCTTAGAATCCGTTTGGTTGAAGTCTTGTGCCAATGCGGTAATCGAAAGCAGCATGACGAAAAAAGAAAGGAAATATCTTTTCATGATTTTAAGTTTTACGATGCAAATTTAGAGAATTAACGTAAATTTGCCGCCAATATTATGGCAGAATACTCATCTTTATTATTGGAGAATGCCGTTGAATCGCTATCGAAGCTTCCCGGCATCGGCAAGAAAACAGCCTTGCGCCTGGCGCTTCATCTGCTTTCCGAGGACCGCTTGGAAACGGAACAGCTGGCCGATTCGTTGCTGAAAATGAAGCACAACATCATGTTGTGCGAACGTTGCTACAACATCAGCGACACCAAGGTGTGTTCCATCTGCAGCAACCCACGACGTGACGAAAACACGCTTTGTGTGGTGTCCGACATGCGTGACGTGCTCGCCATCGAGCGAACGGCTTCCTACAACGGCCTTTACCATGTGTTGGGTGGCGTTATCAGCCCCATCGAAGGCATCTCCCCCAACGACCTGAAAATCGCACAGCTCATACAGCGCACCAAAAGCGAAGACATTAAAGAGATTATTCTTGCCTTACCCGCAACCATCGAAGGCGACACCACCAACTTTTACATTTTCAGGCAACTGAATGAGTTTAAAGGGAAAATCTCTGTGATATCAAAAGGCATCGCCGTTGGCGACGCCTTAGAATTTGTCGATGAAATCACTTTGGGACGTTCGATACAGAACCGCATCCCTTTCAACCAAAAATAATGCTGTTTTTTACGACGCGCCACCTAACGCTACGCGTTCTCATCAAACAGATCCAGCTGGTTTTCCGTGACATAAATATCAGTCGGCACTTCATATTCGTATGCCGTGATAAAACGTTCGATATTCCGCTTTATCAGTTTGATGGGGGTCGTTTTGCGGGCCTTGCAGTAATTGCGCAACGAGCGATACTGACCTGACGAAAGCTTGAACGTGATCGCATGGTATTGGTAACTGCGACGCTTCCTTTTCTTGTTCTGCTGTTGTCCCATAACACACTGGTTTGATGGCACGAAATAACAAAAACAAAACGAATAATCCAAATTATCACAAAAGTTTTCTATATTTGTTTCCCTAATACGCCGAGAATATGAAAGTCACTGTCATAGGAGAAGCCAACATCGATATTGCCGTGGTACGCTCGTCAGAAACGTCAAAAGGAGGATGTCTACCAGGAAGGATCACCTTCCATCATGGTGGCGTGGCACGCAACGTTGCCCATAACCTTTGTCTGCTTGGACATTCAGTAAGGCTCATGACCGTTTTCGGTGGTGACGAGCTGGCTGACCGACTTATCAGCGACTGCCAAAAGATTGGGATGGATTTGTCGTTGTCCAGACAATACAAGGATACAAAAAGTCCCGTCTTTCTAAGTTTCAACGACGAAACTGGCGACATGCTTTCCGCGGTGTCCGACATCGCGTTGAACAGCAGAATGGACTTGGATTGGATACAAGGCAGGATGGCCGACATCAACACCTCTGAAGTCGTCGTTGCCGACACCTTGTTGACTGCCGACGCCCTCGCCTATCTCATCGACCATTGCACCGTTCCTTTGTTTATCGACACCGTTTCGCCAGGCAGGGCCCTGCTTTTGTCGGAAGCTTTGTCCGTTTCAAGTAAGCGTTCCCTATTTGCCCTCAAATGCAATCTTGCCGAAGCGACAGCCCTCACTGGTCAGGCCGACCCCAAGGAGGCCGCAAAAGCGCTTAATGGGATGGGGATAGAGCATGTCTATGTGACGATGGGCCATCAGGGAGCCCTTCATAGCCACGATGGCATTGTGACAGCACTTCCTTCGTTTCCTGTCCAACTCGTCAACGTGACCGGATCGGGCGATGCCTTCTTGGCCGGTGTCGTCCACGCCCATTCACTGGGATTGTCTGGCGCTCATGCCTTGACTTACGGTTTGAAGGCCGCCCAACACAACATAAAAAACGAAGCGCCGGTCAACCCGACGCTTCGCATTTCGGTATTTGAAGAATGATTTCGCTTAGAAGCTGAATCCGATACGGCCCAACACCATGACAGGTTGGATGGTGCCAAAGGTGCGATAGTTGGTTTCAGTATTCGTGACATTGTCGTTGAGAGCGGTTCTCTTGATGGTCTCTTCACCTTTCACATCAGCCTTGCCAAGATTGTAGATGCTGCAGCCAATGCGCAGGTTCTTAGCCACTTCAACGCCGACACCAAATTGATAGGCGAAGCTGAAAGCATTGTCATACTTTTGAGTGACTCTCTCGCTATTCTCAAATCCTAAGACATTTAACTTACCAACCGATTCCATCGGGGTGATGAAACGGAGGTTGCCGCCAAGGCCTGCCTCAGCATAAACTCCAAACTGGGGATTGATGTTGTAGAGATAGTTCAAACCCAACATGGCTGGCACATTGATGTACTTAGGCGTAGCGTCGTATGAGAAACTGCCGTTAAGATACTCACCACCCCAACTGCCATTACGGTAATCAGCTTTGAGTTCCGAATTGGGTCCGTTGTAGAAGCCGTCCAAAGAAAGCATCACGCCAAGGCCTTTGACGCCAACATTGAAGTACCATTTAAGACCCGCATTGAAGCCGATGGCAGCACCCGCTTGGGTGGCATCGACGGTCTTTAATGCAAATGCATTGATGCCGTCATATTTGGCAAAGTCATTCATCGGGAAAGAGGCTCCCAGGTACATGGCACCACGTGTTTGGGCCATAGCTTGACTGCCAACCATCATTGCAGCAGCCAAAACGATTAAAGTTGCAAATTTCTTCATAGTAACTGCGTTTTAATTAGTTAGTATTGTTATTTAAACCATTTTATTAGCTTCTTCCAAAATCATGTCGGCAAAACGCTCGGCTTCCGCTTCGGTTTTTCCTTCCGAATAAATGCGGATGATGGGTTCGGTATTCGACTTGCGCAAATGGACCCATCCCTCCTCGAAGTCGATCTTCACGCCATCGATGGTGGTCACCTTTTCGTCCTTGAACTTCTCGGCGAACTTGGCAAGGATGCCATCCACGTCGGTCGTAGGTGTCAGTTGGATCTTGTTCTTCGACATGAAATAGGCGGGGTATGTCTTCTTCAGCTCAGAACACTTCACCTTCTTCTCAGCCAGTTGTGTCAAGAACAAGGCCGTGCCGACCAAGGCATCGCGGCCATAATGCAGCTCAGGATAGATGACGCCACCATTGCCTTCGCCGCCGATGACCGCCCCTACTTCCTTCATCTTCTCTACCACATTCACCTCTCCTACTGCCGCTGCAAAGTATTGTTGACCATGTTTTTGTGTCACATCACGTAAAGCCCTGGTCGAAGACAGGTTGCTCACTGTTGGGCCGGGCGTATGCTTCAAGATGAAATCGGCCACAGAGACCAAAGTATACTCCTCGCCAAACAGCTCACCGTCCTCCTTGACGAAGACCAGACGGTCCACATCGGGGTCGACGACCACGCCGAAATCGCAGCCTTGTTCCTTGACATAGCGGCAAATATCGGTGAGGTTCTGTGCCAGGGGCTCAGGCGTATGGGCAAATTTGCCCGTAGGCTCGCAATTAAGTTCAAGCACCTCTTTCACGCCCAAAGCACGCAGCATCTTTGGGATGGCGATGCCGCCCGTCGAGTTGACCGCATCGACAGCCACTTTGAAATTGGCCTGGGCGATGGCTTCTTTGTTGACCAAAGACAGCTGACATACCATGTCGACATGCTTGTCCATCCAGCCGTTCACCTGCTGATAGCTTCCGATTTCCTCAATCGGTACAAAGTCAAAATCATCCTTGGCAGCCACGTCAAGGAGCCAGGCACCTTCGGCGGCTGAAATGAACTCGCCCTTGTCATTAAGAAGCTTCAGGGCATTCCATTGAGCAGGGTTATGACTGGCGGTTAGGATAATGCCAGCGTCGGCCTTCAAGCCTGTAACGGCAATCTCCGTGGTCGGCGTAGTGCTCAACCCGATGTCAAGCACATCGGCGCCCATGGCCTGCAAAGTGCCACAAACCACCTGGTTCACAAGGAATCCCGACAAACGGGCATCACGGCCCACCACCACCTTAGGATGCTTCACCCCTTTAGTATGTTGAACGAATTTGACAAATGCGGCAGTGAACTTCACCATGTCGATAGGTGTAAGGTTGTCGCCCGGCTGGCCACCGATGGTACCTCTGATGCCGGAAATGGATTTAATCAGGGTCATATTTACTGTATTTTAAAATCTAATAGAATAGGATAATGGTCAGAAGCCTTGTAGCGGCAGCGCTCGAAGCGGAGCGGTGTCACCGCCGTGTCGGTCCAAATATAATCGATGCGCAGCAGAGGAAGCTTGCCCGCATAGGTCGGCTTGATGCCACGGCCCACCTGGGTAAAGGTGTCCACAAAACCAGCCTTACGCATTTGGTTGTAGTTATACGACAAAGGCGGTTCGTTGAAGTCACCACAAACCAGAACGGGGGCGTCGACGGATGGCATTCCCTCAAGGACCCGTTGTAACTCTTCGCTACGACGCTGGAAAGCAAAGTTAAGCTTATGCAGCAGCTTCTTACTCAAAGTGTCGAGCTTCTGGCGCTCAGCGCTACTCAACAGAAGATCGATTTCATTGTCAGTGATCATATAGGATAGCAGGTGCACATTAGCCACATAGAACTTGCCCTTCTCACCCGCATCCACTGATACCATGATTCCGTAGGTGTTCTCTTGTCCGAAGCCACTGTCCTCGTCCACCTTTTCGACAGGATACTTCGAGAAGACCACATTGCCTCCATAGTTACGTTTCTTGTTATAATACACATAAGAATAGCCCGAAGACTCTGCAAACAGTTCGATGCACTTGGGACGAGTTACGCCTTGTTTAAAAGCCGAAAACTCCTGGCAACACAAGATGTCGGGGTTCTCCTCCTTTACTTTCTCCATCACTTGTCGAGCCATGCCTTCCTTGTCTGTCTTTCCGTCGATATGGTCGAAATTATGGACATTATAGCTCATGATCCTGACACTTGTGGTGGCTTCGACCTTCTTGCCAAAGGAATAGGACCGTTTCAGCCCAGGAATAGCTATCAAAAGGGCCAGTACGGCAATCCAGGCCCTTCGCGACCATAACAGTAGAAGCAGGAGAAACACCACCACATTGAAAACGAAAATTTCCCAAAAAGCCAAGCCGAAGATCGTGGTCCAGATGAAATTTTGCGGGTTGATGAAGCCATTGATCACGCTCAAGGCCATTGCCACCAAACCCAAAAGGGCCAGCAACGTCAGCAGAAACACCAACAGCCTCCCCAAAAAGCCCCTTCTACCCTTTTCTTTCTCCTCCATCTCACTTGCTGTTTTTAAACAGGAACTCTTTTTCTTCGTCCGTCAGGCTACTATAGCCGTTCTTGGCCACCTTATCAAGGATGGCGTCGATATCCTTCTCTTTCTGCGCCTTTTGGTAGTTGTATTCCTCATCAGAACGCGGCGCCTTTTCATAAACTTCTTCATAACGTGTGTACTTCATGCCCGACCTTTTCTTCCAGGACTGAAAGATGTCTTTCAACTTTCTGAAGTTCTTGTTCGGCCCCGCCGGATTCTTTTTCCAATACAAGATCAAGAACAATCCGAACAACATACCCCCCAGATGGGCAAAATGCGCAACATTGTCGACACCGGTAAGCCCAGTGATCAATTCGATGACCGCATAACCGATGACAAACCATTTGGCCTTGATGGGGATAAGGAAATAGAAGTAAATCATCGCGTTGGGGAACATCATTCCGAAAGCCAACAGCAGGCCATAGATGGCACCTGAAGCGCCGACGGTGTTCATCATGTTCAGATAGGTATCCATCGTGACGATGGACCCGCCCATGTTCACGGTGGAATAGTCAGCCAAGGAAGTGGCATATTGGATGTATTGCACCAATTCCTGGCAAAGCCCTGCGCCGATGCCGCATACCATATAGAACAGAAGGAAACGCTTTGACCCCCAAAGGTTCTCGAGCGTGTTTCCGAACATCCATAATGCGAACATATTGAAAAACAGGTGTCCGAAATTGGCATGCATGAACATATAGGTGATCAGCTGATAAGGCTGAAAATGACTGGCCTTGAAGAAATGGAGTCCCAGATACTCCGTTAGGTCGATATTAAAACGTTCAAAGGTATAGGTAGCCAGAAATAACAAAACATTGATGATCAACAGATGTTTTACGACTGTTGGAAGTACCTTGAAACCCGTGGGGCTAAATTGTTGGCTCATTTTTTCGGTTTGTTGTAACGGTTAATTCAATCGATTCTGCAATTCCTCCAAACTAATGATGGCAAACACCTTTTTTCCATTTGGTGCTATCTCAGGCACATTGCACGCAAACAACTGGTCAACAAGGTTTTGCATTTCAAACTCAGACATATACGTCTCAGCCTTGACACCCAGTTGAGCAGCCATGGTCTTTGCCATGCTCAGTTTTTTGTCCAACTGCAGATCGGTACGGTTTATTTTATAGTTGTCCAAAATCTTCTCCACCAATGCGACGGCATCGTTCCCTGCAGAATCCGACGGGGTTCCGTTGATCATGAAAGTCGTCGGGTTGACTTGTTCGATACGGAAGCCTAGGTTCTCCATCTCCGGCATCAGTTCTTTCAAAAGCGAGGCATCATTCATGTTCAAGGTGATGGCTTGCGGGAAAAGCTCTTGTTGTGCACTTCCGCTTTGCCCTTCCAGTTGTTTCAAATACTTTTCAAAAAGCACCCTCGAATGGGCTAAATGCTGGTCGATGAACAAAATGCCAGACTTAACAGTAGTGATGATATATGATTGGTTGATTTGGATATATTGGCACTTACTACGAGTAACGCTTGAGTTGTTTTGTGTTTCTTGCTCAGTTTCCTTCAGGTCTTCTCTTTCCCCATAGAGCAATCTCCAATCACCCGGATTCTGCCTTTTGGGAGCATAATTACTGCCAGACGAAACCGATCCATGATGGCTACTGCTCGGTTGGTTGAACGGGTTGTAGTTTTCATCTACGGGGACCGAAGGAAACACGACAGGACGCGACATTTTTGCCACCTCCCCGAAATCAATATTTTGGTTGGGGTTGGCATCGAAGTCGATGGTCGGCGACAAGTTATGCTGGCCGATCGCTTTTCTCACGGCAGCATGTAATATGGCATACACCAACTTGACATCCAAAAAGTTAACTTCGGTCTTTGTCGGATGGATGTTAATGTCGATATCGGCTGGATCCACTTCAATATTGAGGAAATAGCCCGGGAAACTGTCCTTGGGGATCATCTCCATGAATGCGTTCTCGATGGCATGATGCAGGTAAGCATGCTTGATAAAGCGCTTATTCACGAAAAAGTACTGTTCTCCCCTCGTCTTTTTGGCATATTCCGCCTTAACGATATAGCCATGGATGCGCACCCGTTCCGAATCCTGATTGACGGGAAGCAGCTTTTCCTCATAATTGTTTCCGAAAAGGCCCATGATCCTTTGTTTCAGGTTGCTGGGATAAAGATGATACAACTCTTTCCCGTCGCTGGTCAAGGTAAAGCCGACCTCGGGGTTCATCAAGGTAACCCGGGTGAATTCCTCCACGATATGACGCATCTCCGCCGCCGGAGACTTAAGGAAATTGCGTCGGGCGGGGACATTGTAAAACAAGTTCTTGACAAAAAACGTAGTGCCGACAGGCATGGGTGCCAAGGTTTGTTCCTTCACCACCGAGCCTTCGTTGACGATGCGAGTACCCACCTCGTCTTCCTTGCGACGGGTCTTCAGCTCCACTTGCGAAATGGCGGCAATACTCGCCAATGCCTCGCCACGGAATCCCATGGTGCGGATTGCAAACAAATCCTCTGCTTTGCTGATTTTTGAGGTGGCATGGCGCTCGAAGCACAATCGGGCATCCGTTTCCGACATGCCGCATCCATTATCGACCACCATGATCAAGGTCTTGCCTGCATCTTTAACAACCAAGTCAATCTGGGTGGCACCAGCATCCAAGGCGTTCTCCATCAGCTCTTTCACAGCAGATGCAGGTCTCTGGATCACCTCACCTGCGGCAATCTGGTTGGCTACGCTATCTGGCAACAGCTTGATGATATCCAACATGACCTTTGGATTGAATTCCGGATGCTAATGATTATCTTCCCGTCAGTCCCCTGACAATATTCGTCATCAAAGGGGTGCAGAAGACGAAATAGAAAACGAAC
The DNA here is from genome assembly GCA_002310075.1 of Bacteroidales bacterium UBA1204. The sequence goes on from DBXU01000023.1 coordinate 23,876, forward strand.
AGCACGAAGATGCCCAACACGATGCGGCGGAACAGCTTGGCCCTTTTGGCCTCCTTGCTCTCTGCATCTTTGCTGGCTGAGGTCCAGCTCTTACGCATTTGGAGCCGCAATTGTTCCTCATGGCTCAGTTTTGAGTCATAACCCATCTCAGCCTTTTTTCGTTCCAGTGCCTCTTTCTCAGGGTCGTAATAACGAGGTATATAATTGAATTTCTTAGGGTTGTGTCGATAAAAGAATGCCATATTCCATACTATTTTAATTTGCAAAGATACCAATAATCCGCCAAACCGCCAAACTCTTTTTCATTTATCGTCTATCCTAGGCAGCATGGGGATGTTGACAGCTATCATTCCGCTGGCAGATCCTCTTCTCCAGAAGTGTCAAGTTCATCAGAGCCTTCCAAAGAATCGCTGCATCCATTCGATGCTTTTTTCTCCATCCATGCCGTCTCCAAGCGGTTGATCATGTCTTCCAAGGGTTGCACCTCGGCCTCATGCACCTCGTTCGTTTGCAGTCCGTTAGCCAAGTCGGAACGCAATCCCATGATGCCGAATCCCATCAGCTGAAGCTCGTCACAATCTTTCATTTCATTGATTTTAAGCTCAAGGGTTTTCACCTCTTGTTCCAACTCGTTATAAACCTTCGAATGACGGTCGCCACATGCGCTCAATAGCAGCGCAAAGATGGCCATAAACAAATAGGTTTTATTCATGATTGAACGTTTTAACGGGTCAAAATTAGACAAAAATCAGGAAACGGCCAAGGAATCAAATTCCAATCATTGGACAAACGTCGTCAAAATTCAAACTAACAATTACTTATAAAGTTATCAACAAGTATTGTTCAATAATAATTATGAAAAAAGAAAAATGTTTGTTGAAAAGGTGAAAAAGATAAAGGTGAATTCCATATATTTGCGCTTTGAAAAGGCTCAAAAAAGCCTTTAAAACGAGCAAAGACAAACACTTAACAATAAACCTAATTATTAACATTAATTCATCGTTTTATGAAAAAGTTACTTACTTTATTCATGGCAATGATTGCCTCCATCGCAATGATGGCACAAGTGACGACATCAAGTCTCAGCGGTAAGATCGTTGACGACAAAGGTCCTCTCCCGGGTGCCACAGTCATTGCAACTCACATCCCTTCCGGATCCTCCTACTTCACCATCACGAACAGTGAGGGCCGTTACACCATGCAAGGCATGAGAGTTGGTGGTCCCTACACTGTCGAAGTTCGTTTCGTCGGCTATTCCTCTGCAAAGGCCGAGAACATCACTTTGAAGTTAGGTGAAACCTATCGTTCCGACTTCACGCTTAAGAGCGAGGCGATCGGTCTTGGCGAAGTTGTTATTTCAAGCGAAGCTGAAAAACCTGTCAGCAAAACTTCATCGACAACCATTAGTTCGCAGGAAATCGCCAACTTGCCCACCGTCAACCGCAGCATCACCGATGTTGTCAAGGTGTCACCCTACGCAAACGGTATGAGCTTTGCTGGTAGCGACGGTCGTTCCACCAACTTCACCGTTGATGGTGCCAACTTCAACAACAACTTCGGTCTGAGCAGCAACCTCCCTGGTGGTGGCACCCCCATCTCCGTGGACGCTCTTGAAGAAGTTCAAGTCGTGGTTGCCCCCTTCGACGTCCGTCAATCCAACTTCGTCGGCGGCGGCATCAACGCCATCACCAAGTCGGGTACCAACCAATTCCATGGTTCGGCCTACACGTACTACACCAACCAAACCTTCCGTGGCAACACGCTAATGGGTGAAAGCCTTGGCAGCCCTCGTCCAGAAGAAAGCCTCCTCACCTATGGTGCCACTTTAGGCGGTCCCATCGTGAAAGACAAGTTGTTCTTCTTCATTAACGCTGAAAGAACGGAAGAGCCTTCAGAAGTGATCCAATACCGTCCTGGCACAGCCGACGCTGGCGTCCTCGACCAGATCTACAACAAGCTGAAAAACGACTATGGCTATGACGCTGGTTCCTACACCGACTATCCTGGCGGTAACAACAACCTGAAACTCTTGGCCCGTATCGACTGGAACATTAACGACAACAACAAATTGATGTTCCGTTTCAACAAGACCAACAACACCCAATGGAACGAGCCCAACGGCAACTCTTGCGACGACAACTTCCGCAACAGAGCCTACAACCGTTCAAGCGAAAGATCCTTCCCGTTCTCGTACAACATGTACTCCATGCGCAACGATGTGATGTCCTTCGCCACTGAATTGAACAGCCGCTTCTCATTGCAGTTGAGCAACCAGTTCTTATTCACTTATACCGACATCAACGACCAGCGTGGTTCCAACTCCAGCCTCTTCCCGCACATCGACATCATGAGCGGTTACGAGGACTTCGAGGCCACTGGCAACTTCATTCCTTTCACCAGCTTTGGTTACGAACTCTTCAGCTATAACAACGGTGTGAAGAACAGAGTGTTCAATGCCACTGACAACTTGACCTACTACACTGGCAACCACAAGATCACTGCCGGTGTCAACTGGGAACGCCAAACCGCTAGTAACTCATACATGCGTAACGGTACTGGTTACTATCGTTTCGCCAGCGCTGAAGACTTCCTGACTGGTGCCATGCCTTTGAGCTTCGCCCTCACCGTCGGTAACAACGGTGAAGCCAACCCCCGTGGTGAAATCACCTACAACCAATTCGGTTTGTATGCCCAAGACGACTGGAACATCACCGACAACTTCAAGCTGAACTTTGGTGTTCGCGGCGACGGTATGTTCTTCGATGATTCACAGCTGATGACCAACAATGCCATCCTTGAATACAACATGGGCGGCAACGTTGTCAACACCGGTAAATGGCCCACCAACCGCATCCAGGTTTCTCCTCGTATCGGTTTCACATGGGATGCCACCGAAGACCTCACTATCCGTGGCGGTAGCGGTCTCTTCCAAGGCCGTCTGCCTCTGGTATTCTTCACCAACATGCCTCAAAATGCCGGCATGATCCAATCCAGCTGGAACAAGAACGGCTTCAGCGCCAGCATCGCTCAAGACTCACTCGGTTATCATGTCAACTACACTCCCGAGACCATGGAGCACTTGCAAGCCTTGATAAAGCCCAACGGTACTGTCGTCACCGACGTCAACGAAATGGTCAACGTTCTTGGCCTCAACACCACCGTGACTCCTGAAGACGGTCAACTCAGCGGCGACATCAACGGTGTCGATCCTAACTTCAGAATGCCTCAGATTTGGAAATCAATGCTCGGCATCGACTGGAGAGTGCCGGTTTCATTCCCGTTGACCTTCACCGTTGAAGGTATGTTCAACAAGACCCTTTGGGGTGTCCGCCTTGTTGACTGGAACCTCAAATATGACATGATTGCCAACGCTGGCGACAATTATCGTTTCGATGGTCCCGACAAGCGAATCAACTACAACCTCTTCGTTGATGAAGAAGGCAATTCTAACTACACCTATGGCTCACACAGCGCTTATGTGCTGACCAACTCGAGAGAAGGCTACGGCTACGTCATCAATGCCGCTGTCAACGCCACCCCGTTCAAGAATTTCGACCTCAGCGCTGCTTACACGCACACCGAAAGCAAGGAAATCTCTGGCATGCCCGGTAGCGCAGCTACCTCGGCTTATTCTGGCTTATACAGCATCGATGGTCCTACCTTCGTTGGCCTGCAACGCAGCCAGTACGTCATTCCTGATAAGGTCACTGCTTCTGTCGGCTACATGTTCCCGGCTCTCTTCGATGGCGACGGCGTCAGAATCAACCTGTTCTACACCGCTTTCTCAGCCGGTGCCTATAGCTACATCTATTCCAACGACCTGAATGGCGATGGTATTGCTACCGATCTTATGTACATTCCTAACAATGTCGACGAACTCCTCTGGGTTAGCGACGCTGACAAGGAAGCCTTCAAGACCTTCATGGATAACGATCCGTATCTGAGCACCCATAAAGGACAGTATGCTGAAGCTTACGCCGGCCGTTCACCTTGGGCTCACTACCTCGATGCACGTATTGCCAAGACCTTCAAGAAGACCATCGGCAAGACCACTCACTGCTTCGAACTCAGCGCCAACTTCGACAACCTCCTCAACATGTTCAACTCCTCATGGGGTCTCTACAAGTATGGCTGCTACGGCAACGCCAACGCTGTCACTCCTCTGAAGGTTGACCATATCGAAAACAATGTTCCTGTTTACTCAATGAACAAGGTCAATGGTGAATATCCGACTGAGACCTTTACTGAGACTTACATCAACACCAACCAATGCTGGTCAGTGCTGCTCGGTCTGAAGTATAGCTTCTAATCTGATAACACCTTATTTTAAAAAGCGCCTCCTTGTGGGGCGCTTTTTGTGTTTTACCCATGACAACTGCAAAAAACAAAGAAAAGTTGCCAGTATACTTAATAAATGCTTATCTTTGCAACTGAAATAATACAACAAACCAATTCTTCATCATTATGAAAAAAGTATTCATTACAATGGCGCTGTGCATGGCCTTTGTAGGTTTGGCTCAAGCACAATTAAGCGAAGGTGAAACCTATGCTTCAAGAATCGTTACTGGCAACCGTCCTCAAGCTGGCGACTGGGGCCTCTACTTCGGTCCAAGCCTCTCCGAAGTCAAGGACCTCCTCGACTCTGAGATTCAGGTTTCCGGTTTCCCGCTGATCAACCTCAAGTATTATGCTACCGACAACCTTGAAATCCGTGCTGGTATCCAGTATGCTGGCAAGACCACCAAGGCCCAAGGCAATTACAACGAAGAGTATTATCTCGACGATGAAGAAATCGTCAAGAGCATCCCGCTGACCGACAACTTCTACAGCAGAGCATTCCGTGTCAGCCCCGGTATCGCCTACCACTTCTCACCCAAGAACATCCTTGATGTCTATGTCGGTGCCGCCATCCCCGTTGGCGTTGACGCACAAAAGTCCGTCTACGAAACGCAAGATTACATGTATGAAGACGAAAACCTTGTCAGCAGAAACCACAAGAACAACTCTTCCTACAATTCTTTCGTCCTCGGCCTCAATGCATTCATCGGCCTGCAAGCTTTCGTTGCTGACCTCCCGCTCTCCATCGGTTTTGAATACGGCCTCTCTGGCATGCTGAGAACCAACAACCAAGTCTATCACGAAGTGACCGACTATGACGGCAACCTCCAGCAATACTACACCGGTCCCGATCAATACCAGCACTTCACCAAGCTCGACTGCAGCTCGAAGTATATGAACAACGATGTCAGATTGACCATCACCTATTATTTCAACAACAAATAAACTGACACATCATGAAGAAAGTATTGTTAATCGCATCCGTTCTCATGATGGCTTTCATGACTTCATGCGGCAGCCTTAAGGGTTACCAAAAGGCTCCTGCCGTCTCCATGACGCCTGAGGTCCGCATGAACATCGGTCTCGACGAGGTGGAATTCCTCGGCGAAACCACCATCACGGTGAACAGCCGTTCCTACTTCGGCATATACAACCGTATCGACAAAGTGAATGGCGTCACTTTTGACCGTCGCCGCAACACCGCCGTGAACCTTTACGGCGATCTGGCGATGAACATCCCTGGCGAATTGAAATACGCCGCCGATAAAGTCCTTAAAGAATTCCCCAATGCTGATTTCTTCTCACCCGGTGTCTACAAAGAAGAAGTCACCAACCTGTTCCTTGGCAAAATCAAAACCAAGACCATGGTTGTCAAGGCATACAAATACAAGAAATAAACATTGATCATTATGGAATAATGTCGCAAGATTCCCATCCTTGCGGCATTATTCTTTTTATCTTTGCCACATGAAACGCATTTACCTATTATTAATGGCAGCGACACTGTTGTTATCCTCCTGCCGGCAACCTACATCCCCCGTCAACCTGTTCATCACACGTGCCGACGACTATGGCAACGTCGTTTCAGGTGAGCAATTCATCCTTTACCACGTGAAGGCCTATTCCGAATCCAACATGATAAGCCGTATCGATTGCAAAAGCTTCGACGCCGAAAACGGCATCCAAACCGTCTTCGACACCCTTATCAATGCAAAAGAAGCAGAATTCGACTGCCCTGTTTTTACCCACTACTTCACCACGGCAGAAGAAATGAAAGTGAAATATACCTTTACGGCTTACGCATCCAACGGCGAAAGCATCAGCCAAGTCGCCTACATCCAAGTCATAGGCAACGTGCCCTTGGTTCCCTATGAGAACATCCTCATGTATTCGGGATGCACTGAGAAGGCCAACGGACTATCCCTTCAATGGGTCACGCCCGTCATCGTGCAAACTGCCGATACCGCCACCATTGATGTTTACGACTATCATGATCCGCTGAGCGACTCTGCCGTGCTTTCTCGCCAATGGAGAAGCCAATCCGGCCTGCAATTCGTCAGATACAACGATTTCAACTTCCCGGCTGCCACCGTGAAATACCTGCATGATTCCTACCTGGCCGGAAACAAGTTCTCATCGGTCAGCAACTTGAACACAGGCGATATCATCTTAGTAGGTCGAGGCAACGAAGCCATTGGCGTGTTCCAAATCCAAAACATTTACGACGAGGAAGGCTATGAGAACGACCGCTACGAGCTAACGTTCAAAAAGAAATAATTGATTAGCCATAACAAAAACAAGAAAGGGTGAATCTTATGGACTCACCCTTTCTTCATTATTGACGTCACAAAGACTTATTCATCAATCATCTTCAGTTTGGCTTCGAGGACGAGAAGGTCGTTCTTGGCCTTGCTGATCTTCTTCTCGTATTCAGCCTTCATCAATTCCGAATTCTTGCTGTTGGAGAAGAAGCCGATGTTGTTTTCCAAAACAGCGATTTCATCGCGCAGCTTTTGAATCCTGTTCTGCAAGGTCATGCGTTCTTTTCTCACCTTGTCATTTCCATTCGGGTCATCTTTCCATACCTCCATCATCTCGCGGAACTCGTTTGTCGAAGCCTCGTTCTGGTTCTTACGCATCGCGTCAAACAAACCGTCGATCAACTCACGGTATTCCTTGTTGATGGAATCCTTGACCTTCATCGGCACATGGCCAATCTCAATCCATTGCTTTTGGAATGCCTTTATGGATTCCATGTTCTCGGCACGGTTTGGCCCCAGCTGGAACGCCTTGATGGATTCTATCAGTTCTTTCTTCGCGGCCAGATTGGCTTCTTCCTCACCCTTCAAGCCCTTGAAGTGTTCGTTTTTACGGTTGAAGAACGTGTCGCAGGCAGCGCGGAAACGCTTCCAAATCTTGTCGGTATAACGTTTCGACACCGGGCCGATGGTCTTCCATTCCTCTTGAAGTTTCTTGAGCTGCTCCGAGGTTTTCTTCCATTCCGTCGACTCCATCAGAGCCTCGGCCTCAATGCAAAGTTGTGTCTTACGCTCCAAGTTTTCGGTCTGCCTGTCTTTCATGGCGGCGAAGAACTCTTTCTTCTTTTGGAAGAAGGCGTCCATGGCGGTCTTGAAACGGTTCCATATCTCTTCATTGTCTTTCTTGTTGGCAGGCCCAACGGTCTTCCATACATTGAAGATTTCGGAGAGTTCTCCCGACTTCTTTTGCCATGCGTTCACGCTGCTGTATTCTTCACCAATAATCTCCTCAACTTTCTCACACAAGGCTTTTTTGGTTTCAAGGTTGCCGTTCTGTTCTTCTTGGATCTTAGAGTAATGCTCGCGGCGGATCTGGTTAATCTTGTCAGTGGCGGCCTTGAAACGCTCCCAGATCTCGTCTTTCTTGTCTTGAGGGACAGGGCCTATCTCTTTCCAATCCTCATGGAGTTTTTGCAGCGACTTGAAAGCCTTGGTCATCGACTTTTCGTCGAGCAATTCTTCTGCCTTTTCGCACAAATCGATCTTGGCATCGAGGTTCTTCTTCATATCAAGGTCACGCAACTCACGACCGATTCTAACCTTATCGAAAAATTTCTCCACCAAGAAATGATAGGTGTTCCAAAGATTCGTGTTTTCTGAAGCAGGCACTTGGCCGATCTCTTTCCAGCGATCCTGCAGGGCGCGGAAGTCGTCGTACGTCTTCTTCAGCGACTCATCTGAAGCGATGATTTGCTTCAACTCTTCCAAGATGCCTTGCTTCTTGACCAGGTTCTCAGCCTTCTGTTTTTCGATATCTTCGTTCTGCTTTGTACGATTGGCCTTGAAGATGCCAAAAGCCGCATTGAAACGCTGCTCCAAAGGATCTTCGGTATGCTGATAGGACTCCATCGTGCCACCACCTTGGAGGAAACGTTCCATCTCGTTGTCGATGTCTTCTTTGTTCAGTTTATTGAAATGGAGACGGATGGCCGACACCTTATCCTTAATGGCCATCACATCGCTTTCCTTGACGATTTCCTCAAGTCTCTCAACGAGTTGCAATTTGTTCAATCCTTGCAAATCGCCGTCTTCCTCAATCAATTCCTCCTCTTCCAATTCACCAGCCTCTACGATTGCGGGCATCTCTTCTTCGGCAGGCACAACAGGCTCGGACTGTGGCAATTCGACGGCCAGAGTCGACACCTCGATTCTCACCTTGTTAGGCAAGATGCTCGGCTGAAGAAGCTTTACGATTTTCTTTTTCTCATTCGCATCGATGGCTTTTTTCACATCTTTTGATGTTTTCACGTTCTCAATTCCTTCGTTTTCCACGGAATTTTGATTAAGTTGTTCGGTGTTCTCCATATCAATTTAGATTTGTTATTATCGAGGACATGCCTTGATATTAGTGCAATAAAACGTGCAAATATAGCAATAATTTGTCACTTGATGCCAATTTGCTGTTTTTTTGCGTTTTTATTTCGAGGGTTTCAACAATCCAATTCATTGACAACATTGCGGACAATTCCTCACAATAACGAGAAAACGATCTCCTTATTCAGTTGTAAATCAACTAGAAAGAAATAAAACTACAAAAAAGTCGGAAAAATGATTGCTAGTATTGAAAAAATGACTAATTTTGCGCCGCAATTCAACCTCCGGAGAGGTGGGTGAGTGGCTGAAACCAACAGTTTGCTAAACTGTCGTATCCTGCAAAGGGTACCGGGGGTTCGAATCCCCCCTTCTCCGCCAGATCAATAAAGACGATGTTGCATCGTCTTTTTTTTCGGGGTATGGCGCAGTCCGGCTAGCGCACCTGCTTTGGGAGCAGG
>DBXU01000023.1:33029-33530 GCA_002310075.1 Bacteroidales bacterium UBA1204
AAGGTTCGAATCCTTTTGCCCCGACGGTTGAAAATCAAGGAGTTACAAAATCACGTAACTCCTTTTTTCATGCAAAAACCGAAAATTTGCACGCAATTTGCACGCATGTTTTGAAAATCGGGTGCAAAAAGACGAAGATTTTGTTGTGGATTTTCGCGGAAAAATAGACCGAAATTTATACCTATTTGGATTGCGATTTTGCGATTTTTGGTCACAAAAAAGCCGCCCCTTTCGAGGCGGCAAACGCAAATTTAGATAACCCATTATTAAAAAATGGGGGTGCTTTATCCGAATAGGCGTTCGTCTAAAGCGAGACAAAGATACAACCTTTTTCCGCATCCACAAGCCTATTATTATAAGGTGCGCTTTCTTGCACCTCCTTCCCCTCTCCTCTTCCAAGACTGGAGCCTGACTGACTGACAAAGGCTGCGGGACCAAAGCTTCCCCTCTGGGGACTCAGCTGACCCGCAGCCTTTGGCAGGCAGGCAGCCCATCCGAATC
>DBXU01000105.1:0-626 GCA_002310075.1 Bacteroidales bacterium UBA1204
TAGATGCGCAAGCCATCGCGATAGATGTTGTAAGGCTCGCCGTCGGCACGGGTCGTGTTTTTCGCCCAGTCGTTGAGGTAGCCTCTGAGGAACTCACGGAAATAGGTAGCTTGACCGGTGTTGTGGTCCGAGACGTTGAAATGCGACATGTCGATCGGGATTTGCGACACGGAGTCGCACTCCTCTTGGGTGATGAAGCCGTTGTCGACCATTTTTTGGAGCACCAGGTTGCGTCGGCCCAACGAACGCTCAGGGTTACGAATGGGGCTGTAACGAGTGGGGGCGTTGACCACGCCGGCCATCAGTGCGCATTCCTCCAAATTGAGGTCTTTAGGGTTCTTGTCAAAGAAGGTGTTGGCTGCCGAGCGGATGCCGTAGGCGTTGTGTCCGAAAGCCACCGTGTTGAGGTACATGGCTACGATCTCTTCCTTCGAATAATTATGTTCCAGCTTGGTAGCCGTGATCCATTCCTTGAATTTTCGCAGTACCAGTTTCGGGGTGCTTAGGTTCTCGCCGCGAGGGAAGAGGTTTTTAGCCAGCTGCTGCGTGATGGTACTACCACCACCTCTTTTGTTACCCGTCATCACGCCAAAGGCGACACGGAAGAGGGCTTTCTCGTCGATGCC
>DBXU01000105.1:752-1894 GCA_002310075.1 Bacteroidales bacterium UBA1204
GTGGCGAGGTTGGTGCGCGGGTTTTCCAACTCGTCGAAACTCGGCATTTTGCCAAAAATGCCAACGGCAACACAGAAGAAGAACAAAATGATGAACAAGAGGACCGATCCAAAGATGATCCAGAGGTTCTTGACGGCTTTTGATTTTCCTTCCGTAGGTTTGTTCTTGCTGTTATTCATGATATTATTGTTTTTCTATGTATAGTCCGATGTCGGAGATGCCTTTCAAGACCGGGTCGCGCATGGCTTGTTCGATCTCGAAATGATAGGATCCCGACAAGGGGAACAACAGGTTTTCGTTCAAGGGTATGGTGAGGTCACGCATGCTGCCACTGCTTTTACCGATCCATTTGCCATCGGGTGTGGCCAGCGTGCATTCTATGGTGTCGTGGGTGACATTGCCATTGGGCATACGTGTGTGGAGGAAGACAAAGAGGTTGCTATAGCGGTAGTTTTCCAGATGACGCAAGCCTAAGCCAAATAGGTAAGGGCTGATGGTGTCGTTGATGTCGACATCAAAAGCCACCCGTTCGGTCTGAGGCCATTCGGCTTCAGGGATGACGGTGCGTTTGTCGAATGAGTCATTGCTGCACGAGGCCAAAGCCATCATGCAACAAATCCCTAATATCCAATGGAGTCTTCTTTTCATTCTTGTGTTCTTTAGTCACTCATCTTCTTCAGGTCGGCCTCGCCGTAGCCTTCGTTGGTGTTGGTCTGGGCTTCCTTGGTGATGGCATAGTCTTCCAGCTTGGCAGGCTTTTGGCCTTTCTTGTTCATGGCGATGATTTCTTTCACCTTGTCGACGGGCAGGGCCATGATGTTACCCTTGTCGTTGGTGTAGGAATACCACATGATGCCTTTGAACACATCGTTTTTCTGGTGTATGGCATCGCCGCTTTCGAAATGCAGTACGATGTTGGGGTCGGAGAATGACTTCAAGGCTTCCACATAAGCTTCATACTCGAAGTTGAGGCAACATTTCAGTTTGCCACATTGTCCGGCCAGTTTTTGTGGGTTGGGGGAGAGCTGTTGCACACGGGCCACGCCGGTAGTCACCGACTGGAAATCGCTGATCCATGAGGCGCAGCACAACTCACGACCGCATGAGCCGATACCGCCCAACTTAGCCGATTCCTGACGAAC
>DBXU01000105.1:2015-3507 GCA_002310075.1 Bacteroidales bacterium UBA1204
CCCAGGTTCTCGGCGATGGTGCGGGTGCGCGAAAGGGTGCCGTCTTCCAACTTGATGGCCGAAAGCCATTTCTCAATATCGTTGGCACGGGCCCTGCGATAGATTTTTTTCATCTCGTTGAGCGGCGTGCGGAAACGCTTACGCTTCATCTGGCGCTTAACGATCTCGCCCAAAAGGGTAACGATGCCGATGTCGTGTCCGATGGCGGCTTCGACGGCCACCAACTCGCCCACCTCCAAGTTAAGGTCCTCGGGATAAGTGAAATAGTCTTTTCTGTCGTTCTTGAAACGTACCTCGGCAAGGCATACGTTGCCCTGCACTTCCTGGTTCTCATAATCTTTCAGCCAATCAAACTGATTCAGCTTGCATCGGCCGCAAGAAAGCACTTTTTGCCCCGGAACATACTCTTCGGTTAGCCGACAGCCTCGGTTCAATAATTGGGCATCAGTGCGGTCGTTCATATTAATATGTTGATTGTCAGACATGTATAAATTTCGTTTTAAATCATATATATAAACTGCAAAAATACGAAAAAAATCTATATCTTTGTGGCCGATATTAAGGAAACAATTGTTTAACTGTAAAAATAAGTTCCTATGAAGAAAGGTATTCTCGTGATTCTTATCCTCGCACTGCTTGCCGTGCTTTGGGGAATGAAGATCTACAATGGTTTGGTCTCGCAACAAGAGGCTGTCGAAACGGCTGTTGGCAATGTGCAAACGGCTTACCAGAAACGTGCTGACCTGATTCCCAATCTTGTCGCCACGGTGAAAAACTATGCTGAATACGAAGCTGGTACGCTGACAGCAGTGGTCGAGGCCAGAGCCAAGGCAACGGCAACCACGCTTGATGCCAGCAACCTTACCGAGGAAAACATGAAAGCTTTCCAGGCCGCTCAGGACGAGATGTCGGGCGCTTTGTCGCGTCTGTTGGTCACGGTCGAGCAATATCCCGATTTGAAAGCCAACCAGAATTATCTCGACCTTCAATCGCAACTTGAGGCTTGTGAAAACACCATCGCCAACGCTAGAAGGGAGTTTAACGAAACAGCTAAGGCCTACAACACCGCCGTCCGTCGTTTCCCGGCCAATATCGTGGCGAATATGTTCGGTTTCGACAAGAAGCCTTATTTCGAGGCCTCCGAAGCCGCTCAGCAAGCCCCCGATGTCAAGGACCTCTTTGAATAAAAGGAGTATTTTTTGGAGCAATAGACCCGTATCGTTGTGGTACGGGTCTTTTTTTTGCCTTTCGAAAAAGGCAGATTTTGCGTTGTCTATTCAAAAAAAACTATTTTTGCACCTTTAAAACTGATTACAATTATGTGTGGAATAGTTGCTTATCTTGGCCATCAGGACGCCTATCCGATTTTGATTGAGGGCCTGAAACGTCTTGAATATCGTGGCTACGACAGTGCCGGCGTGGCGCTGCTCAATGATGCCGACGTGTTGAATGTGTATAAGACCAAGGGCAAGGTCTCCGACTTGGAGGCTTT
>DBXU01000132.1 GCA_002310075.1 Bacteroidales bacterium UBA1204
GTGCTTGTCAATGGCTCGCAACGAGTTGTTGTGAAAGTACGTTTCAATTAAAAAAGTACGTCTCAAATAGGTAACGTTAAAAAAACACTGTTATGAAAAGAATGCTGAATGTATTAGTGCTTCTGTTGGCTTTGACATCAAGTGTCAAGGCTGCTGAGGATATTTCCCTATCAGTCAGCGACATCGTCTTCGACTGGGGCGGTTGGGGTGGTGTGTCCAATGCGAATGAAAACAGCATCACATTTCCCAATTGGGCAAACAACTATTGGAATGTCGCTCAACTCAGCACAGATGAATACACACGTTTAGACATGGAGTTTGCTCAACCCGTGAACTATTACCGTATGGTGGTGAAGGCCGTCTATAGCGACAACGAAGAGACTGAGAGTGTGATTGTTTATGGTGCCTCGAGCCATAGTCTGAAGTTTGAAAAGGGCAAGACGCTCGTTAAGATTGTGATGTTTCAAGGCGACTGGGAAGGCCTGAACAACGATGATAATGGTGAGGGGGTGACTGCCAAGATATATTTTGAGCACATCACCATTCTCACAAAGGAATCGGCAGACCACTCCACGCCGAAGAATACTGTGGTGAGGTCGCCTAAGTTAGGTACAGGCTTGGCTAACCCTCTGCTCGATTTTCAGTTCTGTGCTGACCCTACCGCAGTGGAATATAACGGACGACTCTACGTTTATGGCACTAACGACCACCAGCAGTATGAGGCGGAAACAGAGAGCAATACTTACGAACGAATCAAGACATTGGTCATGATGTCAACCGACGATATGGTGAATTGGACCTATCACGGCTTGATTCCAGTGGCATCGATTGCCCCATGGATTATTGCTTCTTGGGCACCCAGCATTATCAGTCAACAGCAGTCCGATGGTAGCACGCTCTTCTCGCTCTATTTCTCCAACAGTGGTTGGGGCACAGGTGTCATTCAGGCCAAGTCGCCCGTAGGTCCTTGGACATCGCCACTCAACACAAGTCTTATCGATGGAAATAACGAGACGGTGAAAGGTAGCGGTGCCATCTTCGACCCAGGAGCAGTCATCGACGACAATGGTGACGCATGGCTTACCTTTGGTAACTCACAGGGCTGGATATCCAAGTTGAACCCCGACCTGCATTCCTTTGCCCAAGAGCCCGTAAAGCTGCTTTCTCCCTATCACTTCGAGGCCAACGAACTGAACTATATCAACGGTACATACGTTTATACCTACAATAACGATTGGAGCGACCATACTCCATGGACTTGGGGAGGTGAGAAGCCGACGGTTTGCAGCATGACTTACTTTACGAGCAAAACTCCGCTCGTCACAGACTCTTGGACTTATGGTGGCAACTACTTCAAGAATCCTGGAGAGAACCATCTTGGCTATACCAACAACCATACCCACCTGCACAAATACCAAGGTAAGTGGTATATCTTTTATCAAACGAACCTCTTGGAGCCTTTGTTAGGTTCCAACGCTGGTTTTCGCTGCATATTCGCCGACGAAATTGAAGTGGATGAGAAGAACGTAGTCATCCATGAGTGCATTCCGACCCGCAAGGGTGTGAGTGCCATCAAGAACCTCAACCCCTATATTGTGCAGTCTGCCGCCACCAGTTCTGCTACGCTCGGCATACTTTACCAACAGACTGCTGAGGCTGGTCACATGGTTGCCACTGTGGGTACTCCATGCATCACGGCTGAAATGCCTACTGAGGGTATCATTGAGCTGCGCAACGCTGAATTCTCTGGCAATGCCAACACGCTGAAGTGCCGATTGAAGGGCGATGGAAGCGTCAGCCTGCGACTCGACGACAAGGACAGTGCCGACATCATGACCATCACCAGCACGGGTGACGATTGGCAGGATAGGATTGCCACTATGACCAGCAGCTTGAGCGGAACACATACCATTTACTTGATTCTCAAAGGCAATGTGCAATTCGATACATGGCAGTTTGTAGGCGACCCGATGGATGGCATCAACACTTTGCCAAGCGACAAAAGACGAGTAGAGAGAATTTATGATTTACAAGGACACAGCCTCTCTTCCATTCCTCAAGGGAGCCCCAGTCTCTATATTGTGAACGGAAAGAAACAACTGTTTAAGTAAATATAACGAAGGCTTTTTACTATCCAAATGGTAAAAAGCCTTCGTTTTAGTTATTGTTTATTTCCTTTCAGAGCGTGATGGTCGTTCCCGAGTCCTTGCCAATTTGGTCGGCTTTGGTGATGATGACGCGCTTCACACCAGCTTGGCAAGCAGAGAGGGCATTCTCTATTTTCGGTATCATGCCACCCTGAATGATGCCTTCAGCAACGAGCTGCTTGAAGTCGCTTGCGTCGATGTGGGCAATCACGCTATTATCGTCGTTTTCATCGCGTAAAACGCCCGCTTTCTCAAAACAATACACGAGTGTCACCTCGAAATAAGGAGCGAGTCCTTTGGCGGTTTCTGCGGCAATGGTATCAGCATTGGTGTTGAGCAGATGTCCCTCGCCATCATGGGTGAGAGGAGCCATCACTGGCACGATGCCTTTGGTGATGAGGGTGGAGAGCATTTGTCCATCACACTTGTCCACGTCGCCCACAAAACCATAATCCACGATGACATCTTCGGTGGTTCCTGCCACTTGGGCTGATACCTTCACAGGTGGACGCTTGTGGCTGCGTATCACGTTCATGTCAGCACCCGTGAGTCCCAAGGCATTGATGCCCATCGCTTGCAAATTGGCAACGATGTTTTTGTTCACCAATCCTCCGTACACCATCGTGACAACACTCAGCATTTCTTCGTCTGTGACGCGGCGACCACCAATCATCTGACTTTCTATGCCGAGACTGGCAGCAATCTTTGTGGCGGAGCGTCCACCTCCATGCACGAGCACTTTAGCACCCTCCACATTAGAAAAGTCGCTCAGAAGCTGCTTGAGCGTCTGAGCGTCTTCCACAATCTTTCCACCAACTTTTATGACGGTCAGTTTGTTCATATCTTATTGTTTCTTGAATTCTGCGAAGATGGCATCGGCTGTCGCCTGCATTTCTTCGGCAGAGAAGGATTTCTTTTCATTTCGGAAATTGAGGTCGTTCTCGCTCTGCATTGGTACGAGGTGGATATGTGCGTGAGGCACTTCCAAACCTAATACAGCTTCGCCTACCTTGACGCAAGGGAAAGCAGCTTTGATTGCCTTTGCCACTTTCTTGGCAAACACTTGGAAACGGGCGATTTCATCGTCTTCCATATCGAAGATATAGTCCACTTCGCGGCGAGGGATGCAGAGAGTGTGTCCTTTTACGAGAGGGTTGATGTCGAGGAACGCATAGAACTCCTCGTTTTCTGCACATTTATAGCTTGGAATCTCACCAGCTGCAATTTTTGCAAAAATACCCATGACTATTGAATTTGAGATTTGAGTTTATAAGTATAAAATGAAATCTTACATGGAAATGCTGAGAACTTCCAGCTCGATAGTGCCTTGAGGAATGGTAATCAGTGCCACATCACCCACTTTCTTGCCCAGCAAACCTTGAGCGATAGGGGTCTTGATGGAAATCTTGCTTTCGCGCAAGTTGGCTTCACCTTCGCTTACAATGGTGTAAGCCATCTTCATACCTGTCTTCACGTTCTTCAGTTCCACTTTCGAAAGAATCTGAACGGAGTCTGTGGTTAATTTTGAAGTATCAATGATTTTGGCATCAGCGAGTTGAGCCTTGAGCTGTGCAATCTTGGTTTCGAGTTTTCCCTGTGCCTCCTTGGCAGCATCGTATTCAGCATTTTCTGAAAGGTCACCTTTCTCGCGTGCCTCTTGGATTTGACGAATCACCTCTGGACGGTCAATTTCTTCCAATTTCTTAATATCGGCTCTGAGTTTCTCATAACCTTCTTTTGACATGTAAGCCATAATTGTTCTGTTTAATAATGTTTTTAATTTTGCGTTTAATAAGGTATTAAAACCAATCTCAAACCTTGGGTTAGGTTGCTATGTAACCAGGTGTTAGGTTTTGGTGAAAGCAGAAAAAGAAAAGAATTCCAATGCCTGATAAAGCATCGGAACCCTTCTTTTTACCTTTCGGCTGCAAAGGTACGCTTTTTC
>DBXU01000066.1:0-4813 GCA_002310075.1 Bacteroidales bacterium UBA1204
AAGGTCAAGGTCTTCAAGCCCAAGAAATCCATCTTGATGAGGCCGACCGTCTCAATGACATGGCCGTCATATTGGGTCACCACGACATCCTCTTTGGTATCTTTATCCCTAACGGTACAAACCGGGGCCACGTTAGTCAAGTCGTCGGCGCCAATGATGACACCGCAAGCATGGATACCGATTTGGCGGTTGGTGTCCTCCAGCTCCTCGGCATAGGTCAGCATGGAAGAGATGTTCTTGTCCCCACCGTTAAGCATCTCTTTCAGCTCGGGCACATACTTGTAGCAGTTCTTCAAGTTGACCTTGGGCATCTTCTTGGGAACCTCGCCTTCCACGGCTTTCACTGCGGCTTCGTCGAAGTTACGGTCAGGGATAAAGCCCTTGATCTTATTGACCTCGAGCAATGGCACCTTCTGCACACGACCTACGTCTTGGATGGCCGACTTGGCCGCCATGGTGCCGTAGGTGATGATGTGCGCCACTTTCTCCTTACCGTATTTCTTGGTCACCCAGTCGAGAACGCGCTCGCGACCGTCATCGTCAAAGTCGACGTCGATATCGGGCAAGGAGATACGATCGGGGTTGAGGAAACGCTCAAACAGNNNTCGAGGTCGGTGATCTTCAAGCAATAAGCCACAACAGAGCCAGCAGCCGAGCCACGGCCAGGGCCCACAGAGACACCCAATTCCTCTCTTGCGGCACGGATATAGTCGCTCACGATAAGGAAGTAGCCTGGGAAACCCATGGTCTTCATCACGTGCAACTCGAATTTGATACGTTCAATCTGATCCTCAGTAAGATTCTCACCATAACGATCTTTGGCGCCTTCCCAGGTCAGCTTGGCGAGATAGTCGGCCTCGAGTTTGATACGATACAGGCGGTCGTAGCCGCCCAGTTTCTTGACCTTCTTCTCAGCCTCTTCCTGCGACATCACCACGTTGCCGTGCTCGTCGCGGGTGAACTCATTGAATAGGTCTTCTTCGGTAAACTTCTTGCGATATTCCTCTTCCGTGCCAAAGTCCTCTGGGATGGGGAATTTAGGCATAATGGGGTCGGAGTCGATGCTGTAGGTCTCCACCTTGTCGACGATCTCCTGCGTGTTCTCCAGCACCTCGGGATGGTCGGAGAAGATATGACCCATTTCTTCCGGCGTCTTCAGCCATTCCTGCTTGGTATAGTGCATGCGTGTAGGGTCGTCGAGGTCCTTGCCTGTGCTGAGACAGATGAGACGGTCGTGGGCCTCGCCATGTTCCTCCTCCACAAAGTGGACGTCGTTGGTGGCGATGACTTTCACATTATATTTCTTCGCCAAGTCGAAGATGATCTTGTTCACCTCCTTCTGGCGTTCGTACACCTCGGTGTCGCCACCAGGTTTTTCGGTCTTATGCCGCTGGACTTCAAGGTAATAGTCATCTCCAAAGAGGTTCTTGAACCATCGTATCGACTCCTCAGCGCCCTTCATGTCGCCGTTCATAATCTTTTGCGGCACCTCGCCAGCAAGACAAGCCGAGCTACATATTAGTCCTTCGTGGTATTTCTCAAGCAGGTTATGGTCGATACGCGGATTGTAGTAGAAACCATCCGTGTAGGCGATGGAACTCAGCTTACAGAGACTGTGGTAACCAGTCTTGTTCTTGGCCAATAAAATAAGGTGCCAGCCGCGGTCCTGACGACCGTCGCGTTTTTCTATACTGATGGGAGCGCAGTAAGTTTCAATGCCAAAGATCGGTTTGAAGAACTGCTTGTTCAGTTTTTCGATTTGCTGTTGGGCAGCAATCTTTTCTTCTTCGGTAGACTCAGGTTTCCCGATAATGGCTTGTTGTTCTTTGATGGCATCCTTCACCTTGCCGTTCTCCTTGTTCACGGTATCGGCGAAATCCTTGATACCGAACATATTGCCATGGTCGGTGAGGGCGAGGCTATACATGCCGTATTTCTTGCATTTGGCCACCAGGTCGGGCACCTTCGACATGCCATCGAGCATGGAATAGTGCGAGTGGACGTGCAGATGAGTGAAATGTTGGGGAATAAAGTTGCCCATTCCGGGTTCTTCCTCTGCCTTTTCCTCCTCGTCAAAGTTTGCTTCTACTTTGATACCTGCAGGCTGAATCACATCGGGATTTGCAGCCTTGAAATCATCGATGAACTGAGCATCGACGTGCAGATCGGTCTCATCCAACACACCGCGACGGATCAGTTCGAGGAAGACGCGTGCTGTGGCTTCCACGTCGGCGGAGGCGTTATGAGCAGAGTCGAAGTCCTCGCCAAACAACAGGTGATGGAACTCGCCCAGACGCGGCAGCTTGAACTTACCACCTTTGCCGCCAGGAAACTGGCAAAACTCGGCCGTCTTCTCAGTGCAGGTGTCAATGATTTGCCAACGGCGCAAGGGATTCTCGCGGCCGCAACGCAGAAACTCGCAGCCCAACACGTTGAGGTCGAAGTTTATATTGTGGCCCACCAGGTATTTGGCTTTGGCGGCGGAGATCATAAACATATCGAGCACCTCGTTGAGCGGTTTGCCGTATTTCATGGCATGTTCGGTGGAGATGCCATGCACCACCTTGGCATCGATGGGGATGACAAAGCCATCAGGCTGAACGAGATAGTTATGGTTCTCCACAAAGCGACCCTTTTCGTCATGGATCTGCCAAGCCAGTTGCACCATGCGTGGCCAGTTGTCGAAGTCGGTCAGCGGAGCATTATCATTTTTGGGAAGACCAGTGGTCTCTGTATCGAAGATTAAAAACATAATCAGTTGAGAGTTTAGAGTTTAGAGTTTAGAGTTCGAGAGGATTCTACTCTAATTTTCGGGTTTCAAAAATAAGAATTTTGCGAGAATGGTGCAAGCGCACCAAAAAGTTTTTTACGTATTTTTGCTTCATCATAACCGATCAAACACAACCATTATGCAAAACCTCAAACACATATTCCTCATCCTCATCACCTTGTTCTCCTGCCGCGCAGCCACAGCACAGGATTATTTCCTCGACCGTTTCTATTCCGACGACGGTGTCGACCAGATACAATTCTACTACAACGCCGACAACCTGTTGGAATCCTACCATTCGGTATCCAACGCGGAAGGCGAGATCGATGACCTTATTGACTCGCTCTATTATGACGAGCGCGGCAATATAGTCCGCATCGACTTCTTCCAATACTACAACAACGAGTGGATCTACCCGAGTTACATCACTTACGCCTATGACGACAACAACCACCGCCTCACCCGTACCAACTNNCAAGGCATCTACACCTATTCTTATGATGGCGATCAACTCACCGGCTATGAGATGACCCTTGGCGGCGCGTTGCTCATGCGAGGCACATATTCCTACGACAACGGCCTCTGCACACAAATCCTCGAAGAATACAACGACGCCTGGGGTGGCACGGGTTGGAGCAACTCTGCCCTGACCACCTATACCTATGACGAAACGGGCAACTGCACCAACGAGACATACGCTTATTGGAGCAACGGCTGGGTACCCAACTCCAGTATCGATAGGATTTTCGACGCCAACGGCAACTGCAAGCAACGAGAAAAACACTCCAACGGACAAATCGCTGAACGAGTTACATACAGCTACGATGAAACCTGCACCATCGACCATGTGCTACTGCCCTATCATCCAGAGCCCAACTACACTTGGGATCCATTCGCCAACCGTCCGATCAGCTATGCTTGGGAAGCCGCCAATGATGGCGGGCAACTCATTTATGTCTGTGACTACATCTTTGAATACCGTACCTTCGAAGGCGTACCTCAACACGAAGCCCACGTCACCGAAATGATGACCGTTTACCCCAACCCCGCCCAAGGGGAGATGACAATCAGCCTCGAAGGCCTGCGCCGCTATGAAATCATCGACATGAACGGTCAGACCGCCATGCAAGGTCAAGCCAACGGGAAACGGCATACCATCGATGTATCCGAATTAGCTCCAGGGCTCTATCTTGTGAAAGCCTACAACGGACAAAGCTGGAGCATCTGCAAGGTACAAATCAAATAAAGTCAGACTTTCTTCTCCGTCAAAATCATAAACAAGATTGCGAAAAGAATCAACGCGACACCGAGGGCGACGTTGAGCGTGAAGGCTTCATGGAAGACCAACGTCCCGATGACGATGGCCGTCAACGGCTCAAGTATGCCGAGGACGGAGGTCTTGGTGGCACCCACCGCCTTGCTTGAAGCAGCCAAGGTGATGGTAGCGATTGCCGTAGGCAAAATGGCCAAGCCCAACACATTCAGCCAGCTGACCGCATCTGGAACGGCATTGAGATGCACACCGAAGCCCGACAAAGCAAACAGCATCACCGAGCCAATCAAGAAGCAATAGAAAGTCAAAGTGAGGTTAGGGATCGCTTTGACTTGTTGGCTCAAGTTGACGATGACAATAAACAAGGTATAGCACAGTCCCGAGGCCACCACTAATGCGATGCCACGCCAGTCGATGAAGCCTCCACCGCCTTTGAGCGAGAGCAAAATGGCGCCTGCTACGCCTGCAAAGATGGAAATCCATGTCTTCCAACTTGGGTACTGACCGAAAAACATCATGATCAGCGCGACCATAATGGGATATACATAGAGTATGCTCGTGGCGATGCCCGAAGGGATATACTTGTATGCCTCAAACAAAGTGATACTGCATCCGGTAAACAGCATGCCAAGGATGGTCATTAGTCCGAACTGCTTCCAGGTAATGCGAATCTGACGTTTCACGACGAGCATATAGGCCAGCATCAACAATGTGGCCACACCATAGCGATAGAACAATAAAGAGTTGACGTCCAAGCCCTTGTTGATGAC
>DBXU01000066.1:4845-5033 GCA_002310075.1 Bacteroidales bacterium UBA1204
TAGGTGATGCCCGAGACGATGCCCGCTATATAACCCCAATGAAGTTTGTTTTGCTTTTGCATTATTTCTGTCTTAAACCGGCCCTTCGACTAGCTCAGGGACCTGAGCTCTTTGAAAACGGCCGCAAAATTAGGCATTGTCGGGCGATTTACGAAACGGGGGAAAAGAAAAATTTGTTCCGACCTGAT
>DBXU01000101.1:0-410 GCA_002310075.1 Bacteroidales bacterium UBA1204
ACACAGGCTCTCATTCAGACCTGTTCGGCAAGAACTACAAAAAATAGCAGATAACCAATTTGAATGGTTAATGCACAAAAAAGTGGAAGCCATACAACAGAACGTGTTGCATGGCTTCCACTTTGTATGATTTGAATCCGAGGGGATTACTTGCGAGTGACGTAAGAACCGTCACGAGTGTCAACTTCAATCATATCGCCTTCGTTGATGAAGAGAGGAACGCGGATTTCTGCGCCTGTCTCCACTGTAGCTGGCTTGGTTGCATTGGTAGCTGTGTCGCCCTTGAGTCCAGGTTCAGTGTAAGTCACCTTGAGAACAACCTTGACAGGGATTTCCACAGTGAGGATGGTATCTGTTGCAGCATCGATAGTTGCCATCACGTTTTCGCCTTCCTTGAGGAAGTCAACACC
>DBXU01000101.1:479-1213 GCA_002310075.1 Bacteroidales bacterium UBA1204
TGGAACTGGCGGTGGTCAACCTGAACATCTTCAAGCTTTGCGCTGACAATCCAAGTGCGCTCGAGCACACGACCGTCCTGCACATCGCGAAGCTTAGTTCTCATCACTGTGTTTCCTTTTCCTGGCTTGACGTGCAAGAAGTCGATAACGACATAGATTCTGCCATCAATGCGCAAACATACGTTTTTCTTAATGTCTCCTGCTAACATGTTTAGCTCTTGTTTTCTTGTTTATAAAAAAATAATTGACTTTCAACTCGTTGAATTCGAGTGCAAAATTACTCTTTTTTCATAAAATGACAAAAAAAGTAGTGTAAAATCCTTAAAAACTTTTGTCAATTTATTTAAAATCACTAATTTTGCACGCCGTTTTGAGGATTTTCCAACTTATGAAAGCTCGAAAGGATGCACTTTTGAGCTGATTGTTTGTCTATCTTTGAAGCAAGCGAATCTTTGTTCCGAGCAAGAACAAGAGTGAATTTCAGCAATAAAAAAACTAAAACAAATACTTAGATAACAATGAAAAGAACATTCCAACCCCACAATCGCAAGCGCATCAACAAGCATGGTTTCCGCCTGCGTATGCAGACCAAGAATGGTCGCCGCGTTCTTTCTGCTCGTCGCAAGAAGGGCCGCAAGCAACTTACTGTTTCAAGCGAACACCACGGAAAATAATTTCTCCGAGGAGTTAACGGAAAACAAAGGCACCACCCTCCCTCAGCGGGAAGTGTGGTG
>DBXU01000101.1:1283-2607 GCA_002310075.1 Bacteroidales bacterium UBA1204
TCATCATTCTTCATTCTTCATTTAAATTTCTCTCCTTATTAATATACTTATGTCGGAGAAATTGCCTAAATTTGCAACTTGAAACAAAACGTAAAGGAAGAAAATGGCTTTAAAAACATATTTCAAAGGCGTAAAAGGCTTGCTTTTTTGGCTCAATGTCATCTTGGCATTGGGAGTACTCGTTGGTGTTCCATATCTCGCATTCGAACTGCTCGACACTTACACGCATCATGGTGAAAAGGTGGAAGTGCCCAATGTGGTGAACATGCAAGGATTCGACGCTGAAAAGATGCTCGACGAGAAAGGGCTTGTTGCCATCGTGAGCGATTCCGACTACAATGAGCGCAAGAAGCCAGGCGTGGTACTGGCACAGATGCCAAAACCTGGCAACGAGGTGAAGGGTGGACGTATCATCTACCTCACCATCAACCGTCGTGGTGAGGCTCCTGCTCGTATGCCCGACCTCATCCGCAACACCACAGTGCGTATCGCTGAACGACAGTTGAAGCAACTGGGATTCAACCTGACTCCAACCCAATACGTGGAGTACGAACCGAAGGACCTCGTGGTTGGTATCAAGCAAGGCATGTCGAATGTGTATGGTGGCGAGATGGTGTCGCGCGACCGTGCAATTACCATCATTGCAGGAAAGGGAATCGTGGTCGATTCGCTTGAAATGGATAGCTTCGGCGTAGTTTCCATCGATGGCGGCTTCAACGTGGAACTTTGATTGTTTCACTGAAGAAAGACTATCCTAAAGCACTGAGATACAAAGGTTCAGCATCCATAGATATATTTAAAAGATGGATTTTGAGGAACAAGAATTATTAGACGAATACATCGACACAGAAGCTGAAGACGATGACGACGAGGGTGCGCAACTCTATGAGCACTATCGCGTGATAGCAGAAAAAGGTGCCAAGATGGTTCGTGTGGACAAATTCTTGATTGTCCATCTTTCCGGCATTTCACGCAACCGCATTCAGAAAGCTGCCGATGCAGGGTTTATCATGGCAAATGACAAACCCGTGAAGCGCAGCTACAAGGTGAAGCCAGGCGACGTCATCAAGGTGATGCTCGACCGTCCTCACTATGAAAACAAAATCACAGCTGAAGATATTCCTATCGACATCGTCTATGAGGACGATGATCTCATCGTGGTGAACAAGCAGCCAGGCTTGGTGGTGCATCCGGGTTTTGGCAACTGGCATGGCACACTGCTCAATGCCTTGGCTTGGCACTTCAAGGACAAACCCGAATTCGATATCAACAACCCCGAAATCGGACTCGTTCACCGCATCGACAAGGACACATCTGGCTTGCT
>DBXU01000106.1:0-3604 GCA_002310075.1 Bacteroidales bacterium UBA1204
GGGTCGAGGCTGTAGCCATGGGTGAGGTACTGCATGGACTTGGCTGCACGCAATGGAGTTTTAATCAACCCCTCACGAGTAGGGTCTTCCTTAATGACAGTGAGTATGTTATGATAGCTTTCGGCTAAACTTTTCAGACTTTCCTCATTGTACAAGTCTATTCTTTCGTATCCTTCGTCTTCGCGGTCTTGATTCATAGTTTATTGTAAAAATCTTAGAAATGGGTTATCCGTTTTTTCTTTTATCAAAGTGGTTGCTGGGCCGTGGCCAGGATAGACCACCGTCTGTCCGTCGAGTGCAAAAAGGCGCGTAAGGCTCTGTTGCAGCACGGCATGGTTGCCCGAGGGAAGGTCGCTACGGCCAATACTACCTTCGAAGAGCACATCACCGGAAAAGAGGACCTTCTCGGCGGCATCATAGAGGCAAATGCTGCCATCACAATGGCCGGGCGTGGTCAACACTTCCAACTGCTGATGGCCAAACACGATTGGGCGACTGTCGTCAAGCAGCGTGGGCATCGGCGTTTCGATGGCATCGTAACCAAATGCAATGCAATAGGCCGATGACTGCGAGTAGATTTTCATGCCTTCCTTGTGTAACAGCAGTTCCGCATCGGGATAATGCTCCTTACAGAACGCATTTCCATATATGTGGTCAACATGAGGATGGGTATTGATGATGTACTTCACCCTAAGTTTGTGCTCGCTAATGTAAGAGGAAAGACGCTCATCTTCTGCCATGTTGGAGTTACCCGGGTCGATGATAACAGCCTCCAAAGTCTCATCAAACACTACGTAAGTGTTAACTTGTAAGAAATTGAACGTAAACGTCTTAACTGTCATAACAATTAGAAAGGTTTAGAGGCATTCTCGTCGGTATCTTTATACACTTTGGTCTTCTTGCCATTGACAAATTCCACACTGTAAATCAGCTTGCCAGTAGCATCCCAATACGACCATGTACCCGTTCTGTAACGATTGGAGTAGCAGCCGACCATCTGTTTCTTGCCATTGGGATAGAACTCGGCAAAAGGACCTTCGGCCACACCGTTAGCAAAGTTCTGCTCGCGGATTTTCACGCCGCGTTCGTTATAGAAGCACCACTTGCCGTTCTTTTCGTCCTTGTTGTAAGTACCATTTTCAACGGGCTTGCCATTATCAGAATAGTCGAACCATTTGCCATTCTTGAGGCCTGCCGAGTAGTTGCCCACAATCTTCTTGGTACCATTCTCATTCCAATATTTATAGCTTCCATCCTTCTGATTATGAGCATAATTGGCTTCATATTTGTGTTCACCGCTCTCGTACCAGCCTTTCCACAACTTGGTCATCTCGCCATTGTCGAAATAGCCTTCATCCTTCACCTGGCCGTTCTCATACCACTGGGTCCACAGGCCGCACTCCTTACCTTTGCAGAAGTTGCCACGACGCTGGATCTTGCCGCTTTCGTACCAAGCCACCCACTCGCCGGTGCGCACACCTTTGTAGTAGTTGCCCTGTTTCCACTTCTCACCGGTTTCGTAATAGTAAGTCCACTGGCCGTCCTGCTGGCCGTTCACGAAATTACCGCGACTGCCAACTTTACCATTGGGATGATAGAACACCCAAATGCCGTCTTGCAAGTCATTGATGGATTTGCCTTCCATCTCCAGAGTGCCTTCCTTATCCCACCAATGAGCCATGCCATTGAGTTTACCATTGATGTATGTACCTTCGAATGAATGCATTCCATTTTCGTGAAACTCGGTCACCGCTCCGTCGATACTATCATTAAGGTAAGTACATTTTTTATATACGTTGCCGTTGGGGTGGTAGAATGTCCATGCACCGTTGCGCTTGCCGTTTTTGAAAGAGCCTTCCGACTCTACCCTGCCCGACTTGTACCAGCTCTTGAAGGAGCCGTTGTCCATATAGCCTTCCTGGCTCAGGCGACCGTCGTCGTACCAAGTTTTCCATTGGCCCACGCGCTCTCCGTGGCGGTAATTGCCCTCCGTCCATTTCAAGCCGTTTTTATGATAAAAAATCCAATGCCCCTCTTCCTTATCGTTTACCTTTACCCCTGCCGAAAGCAGTTTTTTGTTACTCCAATAAGTCTTGACCGTGTCCTGTGCATGCAAGCCCAGCACGAAAGCCAAAATGAGCGCGACAACAAAATATTTTTTCATAAAAAAGGGTTTAAAATTCAAGTCGCAAAATTAAGCAAAAAAAGCGTATCTTTGCCTTTTGATTTTTCATTCATCATATAATGACAAAGTTAAAGAGAACATTCTCATTATTAGTTGTTTCCATCGGCATCTCGTTATGCTTGGCCGCATGCCACTCAGGCAAATACGAGAAGTCGGATACCGTGGAGCAGCGGATAATCTTTCCCCAGTATTCTGTTATTTATGATGACGCCACACAAAGCACCACCGTGTCGGCCGTCTTTTCGGTCAACAATCCCGCCGGTCGTTCGCTGTGCTTGAGCAAGCCCAGTTCCATCACCTGCAATGGGGAGAAGTTGAATGGCAAATTCGACTCTGAATCAAAGCAATACACCTACTCGTTGCCGTTTAACGGACAGTTTATTGAAAATATCATGTTCGAATACACCAACAACAACGAGCGAGTTTTCAGAAATGATGTGGCCCTTCACAAGCTGGACTTGGGCGTTGATCATCTGAACATCAGCAAATCGTCCGACATCACCCATATCTCTTTTACAGGCAAGCCATTGAGCGATGAGGAGACGGTGGAATTATACCTCGGTGACGATATGATCTCTTTGATGACGCAAGGCAACCGTATTATGCTTTCGGGCGAGCAATTCCAGGAGATTGCCGAAGGCGTTTACGATGGCGTTTTCGTTCGCACCCTGTTGTCATCCGACATTCAAAGTTTGGACAGAGGCGGATCCATTTCCGCACAATATAAAACCAAAAAAATCAAAATATCAATAACTGCATAACTATGTTGAGAACACACACTTGCGGAGAACTGACAGCCGCCAACATCGACCAACAGGTAACCCTGTGCGGTTGGATTCAAAAGATAAGAAATTTAGGCGGAATGACTTTTATTGATTTGAGAGACCGCTACGGCATCACCCAGTTGGCCTTCAACAGTGAAACCAATGCTGCCTTGCAAGCCCAGGCACAAAGCTTCGGACGTGAATGGGTACTTCAAGCTGAAGGCACTGTTAAAGAAAGATATAGCAAAAATGACAAGATACCTACGGGCGAAATCGAAATCATCGTTGACAAAGTGAACGTGCTGAACGAGTCGCTCACCCCGCCTTTCACCATCGAAGATGAGTCGGATGGCGGCGACGAGCTGCGCATGAAGTATCGCTACCTTGACCTGCGACGCAACCCCGTGAAGAACAATCTGTTGCTCCGCCACCGCCTGGGCATTGAGATACGCAATTATATGAGCAATCTCGGTTTTCTGGAAATCGAAACGCCCTTCCTCATCCGCTCCACCCCCGAAGGTGCCCGCGACTTTGTGGTGCCCTCACGTATGAACCAAGGACAATTCTACGCCCTGCCGCAGTCGCCGCAAAGTTTCAAGCAACTGCTGATGATGTCGGGCTACGACCGCTACTTCCAGATTGTGCGCTGCTTCCG
>DBXU01000106.1:3709-4038 GCA_002310075.1 Bacteroidales bacterium UBA1204
ATAGAATATGGACCTTTTGAAAGAATGACTTACGAAAAGGCCATGAACCTGTACGGCTCCGACAAGCCGGATGCACGTTTCGGCATGACTTTCGTCGAACTGAACGACTGCTTGAAACACCGCGATTTCAAGGTGTTCAACGAGGCAGAACTCGTTGTCGGCATTACCGCCAAAGGCTGCGGCAACTACACCCGCAAGCAGTTGGATGCTCTTACCGACTTCGTAAAACGCCCGCAAGTGGGTGCTTCGGGACTGGTTTACATCCTTTGCCACGAAGACGGCACTTTCAAGTCGTCGGTTGACAAATTCTACAACCAGGATGACCTCAA
>DBXU01000016.1:0-3220 GCA_002310075.1 Bacteroidales bacterium UBA1204
AGCCGCGGCATCGAGGTGGGTAACATATTCCAGCTCGGCACGAAATACACCGAGTCGATGAACATGCAGTACCTCGACAGCGACAACACGTTGAAATATCCCATCATGGGCTGCTACGGCATCGGCGTGGGTCGTTTGATTGCNNATTGCCTCGGTCTGCGAGGTGAGCCATGACGACTACGGCCCGATTTGGCCCATCACCATTGCTCCTTGGCAGGTACAAATTTGTGCCCTACGCATTGCTGACGAAAACGTGCGTAGCGTGGCCGATAAGATCTATGAAGACTTGAAGAAAGCAGGTGTAGAGGTCATCTACGACGACCGCAATATCAGCGCTGGAGTGATGTTCTCCGATGCCGACTTGCTTGGCGTGCCGTTGCGCATCGTGGTGAGCCCGAAGACGCTGGAACGTAACGCCATAGAGTTCGCTTCTCGCGATAAGTCGTTCAAAGCTGATCTTAGTCCCGACAACTTCGTTGACGAGGTGAAGGCTAAGATTGCTGAGATGATTGCGGCATTAACACCTGAAGATTAATTAATTTGTAGAGACGTCATAAGGCGTCTCTACTTTTTTGACAATGCAATGAGAAAACTGTTTTTGATACTTCCCATCGCGCTGATGTTGGTTGCATGCAATGGCAAGCAACCAAAGGAAACTGTTACATCCAATAACACCTCCAAGACAACCACCGTGGTGCCTCAGTTTAATGCCGATTCAGCCTATCATTTTGTGGCTTCTCAAACGGCTTTTGGGCCTCGTGTGCCTGAAACATCAGCTCATGCGCAATGTGCGGCTTGGTTGAGCGCTAAGTTGAGCGAATATGCCGATACGGTTATTGTACAAGAATTCCGTACCAGGTTATTCAATGGCAAGGGCATAGATGGTAAGAACATCGTAGCTGTGTTCAATCCAGAGGCAAAGAAGCGTATTGTGTTGTGTTCGCATTGGGATTCGCGTCCCTTTGCTGACCATGATGCCGATGAAGCCAACCGCCATACCCCCATCGATGGTGCCAACGATGGTGCCAGCGGCGTTGGCGTGTTGTTGGAATGTGCTCGCCAATTCAAGGCACAACCATTGAATGAGAAATTGGGTATTGACATTGTATTGTTCGACTTGGAGGATTATGGGCCTCATCAGGAACAAGCCATGGATTACTATGATGAGAACGTCAACTATTGGGCTTTGGGATCACAGTATTGGTCGAAGTATCCACATGTCTATGGCTATAAGGCCTATTATGGCATTTTGTTGGACATGGTAGGAGGTAGCAATCCCAATTTCCAGAAAGAATACTATTCGCAAGGTTTTGCCGCTTGGGTGGGCAATAAGGTTTGGCGCAAAGCATATGATTTAGGATACAGGTCTTATTTCTCCAATGAATTGGGGACGATGATTAGCGACGATCACATCCCGATGAACGTAGTGGCAGGCATACCTACCATCGATATCATCGACCTGCAGCCCAACAGCAGCAATGAATGTTTTCCTGAAGTGTGGCATACACTGAATGACAACATTCAACACATTGATAAAAAAACACTTGGCATGGTTGGCGATGTGCTTCTCCATGTGATTTATGAAGAATAAAAAAGTGCAATTCTAAGTTCGTATTGTGATTTTTTGTACTTTTGCAGGGTAAACAACAAACAAATAACCTTATTATTAACTAAACGATTACAAAACATGAAGAAGTTAGTTTTAATCATGGTTGCAGTCATGGGTCTTGCCTTTGCTGCTAATGCTCAAAACTGGATTGGCGTTCGTGGAGCTTTCGGTAGCAGTACTGGTGCCGAACTCTCTTTCCAACATGGTTTCAACGCCCACAACCGTTTGGAACTGGATCTGGGTTGGAACACCCATAAGGTTAATGAAGCACACTACGGTTACTACAACCTCTCAGCCATTTATCAATGGATGGGTGGTATTGCCGAGAACTTCGGTTGGTTTGCCGGTCTTGGTGCCAATGCTGGTTACTGGAATGGCTATGCCGATGACAACATTGGCCTTGGTTTCCTGGCTCAAATCGGTTTGGAATACAACTTCCAGGCTGTGCCTTTCCAACTCACTCTTGATGCTCGTCCGCAATGGGATGTGCTTGGCGCTGCCAGCGGATTCGGCTACGGAGTGGCTCTTGGTATCCGTTACAGATTCTAAAGGTATTTGATCCTAAGCAATTTTTGTTTACAAGAGAAAACCGCACTAATTGTGCGGTTTTTTTTTGTACTTTTTTTAATTTTGCAGTCATAACCATTAATACTTCTATTATGCAATTACTTACCATCGGCACAACCGAAATCATCCTCATCGTGATTCTTGTATTATTGCTGTTTGGCGGACGCAAGATTCCGGAGCTGATGAAAGGCCTTGGCAAAGGCGTGAAGAGCTTCAAGGACGGCGTGAACGGCGTTGAAGAACCCGAGATCAAGGAAGACAAGAAAACCGAAGAATGAGCGAGCGGGAGGTCAGCAGTTTCTGGGACCACTTGGATGTGCTTCGGAAAGTGCTGTTCCGCTGCTTGATTGCCTGGGCCATCGGGGCGGTGGCGGCATTTTGTTTCAAAGACATTTTGTTTCGCCTGCTCTTTGCCCCATCGACGGACGTTTTCATCTCCTATCGTGGTTTGGCTTGGCTTTGCGCCAAAACAGGATGGCAATCGCTCTGTCCAGGCAGCTTTCAGGCTTCGTTCATCAATACGGAACTGGCGGCACAGTTCATGACACACCTAAAAGTGGCGCTTTGGGCGGGACTCGTGGTGGTTTCGCCATACCTCATCGTGCAACTTTATGGCTTCGTCGCGCCTGCCTTATACGACAAGGAGAAACGCCATGCCGCTCCTATTATTATATGGGGCTCATTGCTTTTCATTCTCGGTGTGCTGATGAACTACTTCATCATCTTCCCCTTCGCCTTCAGGTTCCTCTTCAATTACCAAGTCTATTCAGAGGTGTATAACCAGATCTCGCTCTCTTCATACATCTCCAACTTGCTCATGCTCAGCCTGCTGATGGGAATCCTCTTCGAGATACCCATCGTCAACTATCTCTTAGCCAAGGCAGGACTGTTGCAAGCCGAAACACTCAAGAAATACCGTCGCCACGCCATCGTGGGCATCGCCATCGTGGCTGCCGTCATCACCCCAACGGGCGACGCGGTGACGCTGACGCTAGTCACCTTGCCCATTTATCTGCTGTATGAAGCAAGTATACTTATTGTAAA
>DBXU01000016.1:3264-12159 GCA_002310075.1 Bacteroidales bacterium UBA1204
TGGTCATGATGACCTTAGTGACCCTGCTGCTACTTGGCATCGGTTTCCGGGTACATCTTTGGGCAGGCTGGGTGGCCAAAATCCAATTTTTGCCAGCCTTCCTTGCCTTCAACGCAGTTGTGGTGACCGCCATTATCTTAGTCACCATATTTTTCGGAAGAATTTATTGTAGTGTGGTTTGCCCCTTGGGCATCATGCAAGACATTTTTTCGTGGATTGGCGGCAAAGTGAAGAAAAACCGCTTTAGCTATGCCAAGGAAATCAAATGGCTGCGCTATGGCTTCTTTGCCGTTTTCGCCATCATGCTCATCATTGGTTTTGCGCCGCTGACGACCTTGTTTGCGCCCTACAGCGCCTACGGCCGCATTGTCAACAACTTGTTCAAGCCGTTGTATGACCTGCTGAACAACTGGCTGGCTGGCCTCGATGCTGCCAACGACCGCTACAACTTCACCGAGGTGCAAATCTGGACCCGTAGTGTGACGACCTTCATAGTGGCCATCCTTACTTTAGTAATACTAGGCTTCCTCGCCTGGCGAAAAGGACGTCTCTATTGCAACACGATTTGTCCTGTGGGTACTTTCCTCAGCTTCTTCTCTCGTTTCTCCCTGCTTCGTGTCCGCTTTGACAAGGACAAATGCAAGAACTGTGGCCTGTGCGAGAAGAACTGCAAGGCACAAGCCATCGACTTCAAAGAAGGGAAAATCGATTATTCACGCTGCGTGGTTTGTGGTGACTGCTTAGAAAAGTGCAAATTCGATGCGCTGAAATATGGCAGGGACTTGTCTGCTTTTAAAACCGAATCGAAGCCAGTTGACACGGAACGTCGCGCTTTCCTCGTTGGCGCAGCAGTAGCCGGTACCTCGGCAGCTTTGGCCCAAACCGAGATGAAGGTGGATGGCGGCTTGGCCGTCATTGAGGACAAGAAAGCTCCTAAACGCAATACGATCATCACACCTCCAGGTTCAGTCTCCATCAGGCACTTGGAAAAGCATTGCACAGCCTGCCAACTCTGCGTTTCAAGTTGCCCGAACAATGTGTTGCGTCCGTCCACCGACCTGATGCACTTCATGCAACCCACAATGTCGTTTGAACGCGGCTATTGCCGCCCCGAATGCACCCGCTGCAGCGAGGTCTGCCCTGCTGGTGCCATTAAGCCCATTTCTCGTGAGGAGAAGACAAACATCCATGTGGGGCATGCCGTATGGATCAAGGACAATTGCGTGGTGCTGACCGACGGCGTCAGCTGCGGCAACTGCGCCCGCCACTGCCCGACAGGAGCCATCCAGATGATCGACCATGAAGGCCCGAATGGCACGGTTCAAGTGCCTGCCGTGGATGAAAACAAATGCATAGGCTGCGGCGCCTGCGAACACCTCTGCCCTGCCCGTCCGTTCAGCGCGATTTATGTGGAAGGTAATGTAACTCATCATAATAGTTAAGATCATGGATAGAAGAGAATTCTTAAAACATATAGGCGGCGCAGCGGTAGCGACTTCGGTGGTGCTTTCCGCCTGCAAAAACAACAACGGTGAAACGCCCATCGCCAAGGATGTCATCGACGGACAAGGCGAGATGACTTACCGCACTAACCCTAACTCGGGCGACAAGGTGTCGCTTTTGGGCTATGGCATGATGCGCCTGCCCATCGAAAACGGGGCTGATATGCGAAAAGACCCCAACGCCCGTGTCGATCAGGAAATGGTCAACGAGGAGGTAGACTATGCATTGGCACACGGCGTCAATTACTTCGACACTGCCCCGGTTTACACGAGAGGCTATTCAGAGACCGCAACAGGCATTGCACTTTCGCGCCATCCGCGCAACTCATACTACATTGCCACCAAGCTCTCCAACTTCAGCCCATCGACATGGGATACGGAAAGTTCTAAGGCCATGTTCGAGAACTCACTCAAGCAACTACAGACCGACTACATCGATTATCTGCTCATGCATAGCATCGGTGGCTCAGGAAAAGACATGACCAGTATGGAGATGTTCAATGCCCGTTTCATGGACAATGGCATCCTCGACTGGCTCGTAGAACAGAAAAAAGCTGGACGCATCCGTAACCTAGGATTCTCGTTCCACGGCGACCCGAAACTGTTCGACACCATGATGCAATGGCATGATGAAGGTAAATACCATTGGGATTTCGTGCAAATCCAATTGAACTATGTAGACTGGAGCTTCGGCGAGATAGAAGGCGAAGGCGTCAACTCGTCGTACCTATATGAAGAGTTGCACCGTCGTGGAATCCCAGTAGTGATTATGGAACCATTGCTTGGCGGAGGCCTAGCCAAACAACCCGACCACATCGTGAAGCAGATGAAAGAACGCGAGCCTGAGACACCCGTTGCCCGCTGGGCCTTCCGCTTTGCTGGCACGCCCGAAGGCATCCTCACCGTGCTGAGCGGCATGACCTACATGGAGCATCTGCAACAGAACGTGGAGACCTACTCACCACTGCGCCCCATCACTCCCGACGAGGACGAATTCCTTATGAGCGTTGCCGAGCAGTTCATCAAGCTGAAGACCGTGCCTTGTACCGCCTGCAACTACTGCATGCCCTGCCCCTACGGATTGAACATCCCTGCCGTGTTTGCCTACTACAACGAAAGCATCACTCAAGGCAAGATGCCGACTGGCAATCGGGAAGCGAAAGCGTTTTGGGAGGCGAGGAAACGCTTCCTCATCGGCTATGACCGCAATATCCCAGCCATGCGTCAGGCGAGCCACTGTATTGGATGCAACCAATGCACTGAGCATTGTCCGCAGGAAATCAATATTCCAGAAGAGTTGCATCGCATTGACGATTACGTGGAACAGTTAAAACAAATGTAAACGAAAACAATAGAGACGCAGCACGCTGCGTCTCTATTGTTTTAAAAACCTTTAATGTAATCGTTCAATTCCCGTTTCGAAGCTTCGTAACTGAATGCACTGTTCAGCAGATAATACTTGTTTTTCTCAGTGCAGTATCTATAGGCGTATTTGGCAAATTCCAGTTTGTTGTTCTCGAATGAAAACAGACTGCAAATATTGGCAATTTGTTGTGCGCACATCGGATTGGAGGACACCACTTGCTTGGCAACGGCCAATTTGGAGCTGTCGAAAGACTCCTTCTTGATGACGGCGCAAACCTCTTTATACTCATGCTCATCGATGCAGGGTTGATAGCCTTGGGAAGAAAATGAAGGCTGTGCAAGTTGGAGGCTCATGATTATCTCGGGGCGCGTATTCAGATGGGTTTCATCGAGGCGAAGCATGCCCTCATATTGCGTAATCCCAAGGGTTTGAGAACGTGACATATCGACATATTGTCCCACGCAGTTGTGCAGGCGGTTGTTGAGTTCCACGCGGATATGGAAGTTGTCGGCCCAAAGGTTTTTCACGCAGATGGAACGAACAGGGTTCTCATTCTGCAGCACGTCATCGACAAAAAGCCAAAAACCATGTTGGTTGGTTGAAACGACGGTGAGGGAGGAGGCTTGACCTTGGGTTTCACCATGATGTATCCGCAACTGCGCCATACAAGGTAGTGCAAGTAAAAGGACGAGTGAGAAAATGAGATGTTTTTTCATAGCAATAGTGGTTTAATTGGAAGTGCAACAAAGCATGTCTCTACAATGAATTAAGCAATAATCATTCCACGATGATTTTCTTGGTCACCAAACTTCCTCCCAGCATCTGCACTGAATAAATGCCAGCTGGCCAACGGCTCACGTCGATGGTGCGTTGGCCTTCCACGGTGAAGTTGGCCACAATCTGTCCCTGCATGTTGAGCACGATTACGCAGACGGCGCCTTTGTCGTAGTCGGTGTGGATGGTGAACTGGCTTTTGGCAGGGTTAGGATAGATATCAGCGTTGAAGGCTGGCTCGGCATGGTATTCATGAACGTTCACCAGCATGTTTTCGTCATTGCTGTAGGTGACGACCTTGCCCGCCACGTGCAACACTGGGTTGTCGGGCGCGGCACACTCGACACAGGTCACACCGTCAACGCAGTCGGGGTGGTTGGGATGACAAAGGTCGAGGTAGGTCGGGTCAAACTGATAGAACAATTCAACTTGTCCTGAAGCGAGATATTCTGACAAGTCGAAGTCCCACACCATGCCAATGCTCCCTGGGCACCAGCCACTGCGGGGATGTGTCCATGTGCCGTTTTGTGGCTGACAGCCTGCTGGGTTGGGGTTGCAGGTGCGCCACAGGTGCTGGTCGTATTTGTTTTGGCCATTTACAAAGATATGATGAGTGGCTTCATAGAACTCCGCGGCATTGCCAGTGTTATATGTGTTATTGGTACCACTGCTCCAGTTATGGCCAGTGGTGGTTAGTTTCAGTTTAGCGGCTTCGGAATTCTCGCTAAAGGAGTAGTTCACTTCAGGCACGGGTTGTTGGTTGGCATAGTCGCCAAAAGCAAAGGTACCAAACCAGATCTCATCGACATCAGCATAGAGGTAATCCGGCGTGCCTTTGGAGAAGGTGAAGATTAAATTGGGGTTGGAGCCACTGCCATTCCATAACTCCATGTAATACTCGATTTCCACCAAACCTTGTAGTAAGGTGGAATAATCGCTTACATCCACATCGTCTTCACATTCTACGCCAAAGGGAGTGAGATAGCGGAACAACTCCACCCATTCGCCTCTGTAATTACGTATCTTGATGCCTCCTACGCGGTCGTAGGTGTCACAATTATGGTTTACGCAATTGTAGTCGAAATGGGCCAGAATCTCGTTAAAAGCACCTACATGTGAAGGTAAGACATATTCGCCTTTGGCACTGTGAACAGAAGGCGTACAGACGAGGTCGCCGTTGATAGTCACCACATCAAGATGGCTGTCGATGTCATTTGTCACCTCAAAATGGTTTGTGTAAGAAGTCGTCTTGTCGCCGCTTTGGGTGATGCTGACAGTCATGTCGAAATCACCGAACCCTGAAGGAGTCCATAGACCGTAATAGTAACCGTTGTTAGGGTCGTCGGGATAGTCGGTTTGTAGGTAGATGTTTTGTCCGTCAACGTTAGCCACAACTTGGGTGAATTTGATCACTTCGGGATGTTCGATATAGGCCGAGACGACAATCATAACGGGATGGATTTCGTCGAGGTATACCTTAGTTCCTTCATAGGGTCTGCGGATGGTTACCTCTGGGTCATATGCATATGGGTCAACCACCTCAAAGCTTTTCACCACATCGGGGGCAGGCAACCAGTTGGCGTTGCCGGCTTGAGTGGCTTTCAGTTTGACGACTCCCGTTTCGCCCGTCAAGGTGAGGACGTTGCCATTAATGGTGGCGGGACCGTCCATCAATTCAAACGAGACGGGCAGTCCTGACGATGCTGTGGCTTGCAGTGTAATCGGTGCATTGAAAACCAGCTGGTTCGGGATGTCAGCCATTTCGATGAGCTGGGCATTCCCATCGGGTTGCTGGCGCACAAGGAGGTTGTCGAAGCCGCCCGTGCCGCCTTGCGAGTGGAAGAAGATCCCGTCCCAAACATGGTAATCCAGCTTGTCGCCGCTGCCAGGAGTGAGGTTCATGCAGGCGTTAGTGCAACCCGTCATTTGGATCCATTCGCCTTCACAGCCGGGTTTCACGAATACCGTCACGGCACCTGCTCCATCGTAGGCTGAGAAATCGAACGACATCTTATAGCGCGTCCAACCACCTTGTTCGTAATCGAATTCGATATTCGAGCCATCAGGAAGGCACACTTTGGCGTGCCCACTGTCACCTTGGCTCTTGATGAAGAGATAAACACCTCCGTCAGGGTCGGTCATGCCAGGCAGGATGTGTCCGTCACCATTGCTGTCGAAGCCCACACCGAAGAAAGACCCCCACCAAGTGCGGTTCATGTCGATTTCAAGGTCCATGATGCCGCCCTCTTGGAAGCTGAAATTGAAATTCGACGAAGCTTTACGAGTGGCTGTACGGCCTACACCCGAGCCACCATATGGGTACCAGATGGCCATGCTTTCGTCGGGCGCCATTTCAGATCCACACACATAGGAGACGTCAAAATCCTGTGATGAGCCCGCAGTTTGGTAATGAGTCATCCAACCATCCTGACCGTTGAGGTTTTGAGAGCCTTCTATGAGGTTGTTGAAGTCGTAGAGATATTCCACCTGGGCCTTCAGGGAGAAAGCAAAAAGGCAAAACAATGCGAGTATAACTGTCTTTTTCATAAGAAATAGAATTTGTTTAGGGGACAAAGATAATAATAAATGCGGAATAGAGGTCTTGAATAGAAAAAAACGATAAATTTGCCCTCTAGAAATCTAATAATATGAAGCGTAGTATTATACCATTGATAATTGTGCTTTTGGGCTTTCTCGCCTCATGCAGCACTGATGTCGAATTTTATGCTGACTATAAGGATGTCGCTATCATCTATGGCATGCTTAATCCTCGTGCCGATACCAATATTATCAAAATCACACGAGCCTTTTGTGGCTCAAACGACAACCCTATCAATGCCAGTGAAGTTGCCTTGATTTCGGATTCGAGCAACTATCCAGGTAAACTAGATGCACGTCTTGTGGAATTCAAAAGCACCCACGGAGGGCCGTTTCAACCCACCGACCGTGTTTTGTTGCTTGATACGATGACGATTCACCATAAGGAGGAGGGTACTTTTTATTCTCCCGACCAGTTATTGTATTATACCCCAGAACAAATCAAGGCTGGAGAAGACGATGAAAAGTATAGATACCGTCTTGTTGTGGTTAAACCGGATGGTGACACTGTTACGGCAATCACCACGACGGTTGGCAATGAAGAATTCTGCATTGTCACAGGTGGAATGGGTTTTCAATTGCATCCAACAAATGGTTTGGGCAGAATACTCTTTATAGCTGATGGCGTAGCAACTCTGTATGAGGTCAAGATCCAATTCAATTATCGTGAACAATTGAATGGACAAGCGATGAAGCACAAGAGTGTGAGCAGGTCATTTGGGACAAAAACGCTTATGGAATACCCAATTCTTTCTGGTAATTCCTATTTTGTCGAATATTCGCCCAACTGGTTGTTCAATACGCTTAGGCAAGCGATCGGAGGAGATACCATCGTAGACATCAACCATCCCAACGTGGTTCGTTATATTGACGACTTTGTCATTTCCATCAGTGCTGGCGGTGAAGAGCTGAATATGTATTATCTTTTGCACCAAGCACAGAACGCTAGTCCGATATCTCCCGACTTTACTAACATTGACGGAGGCTGCGGGCTTTTCTCCTCGCGCACTACCATCGAAAAAGTGGCCCGACTCTCCAGCACATGCAAGAGAGACCTCTTTTCTGTAACATCATGGGGCTTTAAAGAGCAATAATTTACCAAAAAAGCTGATGCTACAAGAAAAATCATTATTTTTGCCCTTCCAAATCCATTGTAAAATGAGAAGACTATTTCCATCACTATTTTTCTTGCTTTTGGTGTTGGGCTTTACTGCCTGCAGCACTGATGTCGAACTCTACGCCGACTATAAGGACATCCCGATTGTTTACGGATTAATCGATGTGACACAAGACACAAACTATATCCGTATCAATAGGGCTTTTTCGGGCAGCAACGAAAGCTCTGTCAACGCCAACGAAGTGGCTCTGATCGAGGATTCTTGCAACTACCCTGGCAAGCTTGATGCTCGCATCTATGAATACAAGAACGTGTTTGGCAGCAATTATACTCCTACAGGTGCGTCAGTTGTTCTCGACACTATGACGCTTCATAATAAGCAAGAAGGTGTTTTCTATGCCCCTGATCAGAAAGTGTATTACACCACCGACAAAAACTTTTTCAAAGTCAATACTGCAAATGCCCGGTATAAATACAAGCTGGTGGTTTTGAAACATCAAGACACTGTTTCGGCAGAAACAGGCTTGGTGGGTGGTGAGAATTTTGATATTGTCACTACATCGGTGAATTTTTACCCCACTTCTACTAATGTTGGCAAAGTTAAGTTTAGATCTGCATACAATGCCATAGTCTATGAAGTGAAGATGGTATTCAACTATAAGGAAAAGAAACCGGGGCAACCCATGACTAACAAACAGGTCAGCTGGTCATCGGGTGCCATTAATGCCGACGATCTTGATATTGAGAACAGTGTTTACTATGTAAATTATGCTCAAACAAGGCTGTTTACCGAGTTGGCCTCCCGAATTGGAGGAGACACCATCAATGTGGAGCGCTATATAGGCAAATTCAATATCATCGTGGCTGCAGGAGGAGAGGAGTTTTACAATTACGTACAAGTCAACGCTCCCAATGGCGGCTTTAACCAAACCATTCCAGAATACACCAACGTGCATGGAGGCTTTGGTGTATTCTCGTCCCGCATCAACATAATGAAGGAAGTTGGTCTTTCTCAAAGGACTCAAGCTGAATTATATGGTATGAACTGGGGATTCAGGCAAAGGTAAAAGGAATCAATATCAACAACAAGAATATCAATTTATTATGGAAGAAAAAAAGAGACTCTTCGAGGAATTTCCTCCCGTGAGCACCCAGGAATGGGAAGCGGTGATCGAGAAAGACCTTAAAGGGGCAGATTACAACAAAAAACTGGTTTGGCGCACGGCCGAAGGTTTCAATGTGAAGCCTTATTACCGTGCCGAGAACCTGGCAGACATTCCTTGGACGGGTATGGCTCCCGACCAATTCCCTTACGTCCGCGGCAATAAACCCGAAGGCAACACTTGGCTTGTCCGTCAGGACATCACCGTGAAGGATGTGCATGAGGCCAACAAGATTGCCCTCAACGCCATCAGCCGCGGTGCAAATAGCATCGGCTTCAAGCTGGAGTACGACAAGCCATACGACACCATCGCCATCTCAACGTTGCTCAACGGCATCGACCAGAAGGCAGTGGAGATCAACTTCTACAACAACAA
>DBXU01000016.1:12223-13888 GCA_002310075.1 Bacteroidales bacterium UBA1204
CGTCGCGGTGTGTGGTACATCAACGAAGGGGCTGACACAGAATTGGCTTACATCATGGTGAAAGCTGAAATGCCTGGCTTCGACACCATTGGCGTCAATGGCCATGTGTTCACCAACGCTGGTTCAACCATCGTCCAAGAGATGGCTTTCAGCCTCGCCGTGGGTGCCGAATATCTCGACAAACTCACCGAGAAAGGCCTCACCATCGACGAGATTGCACCCAAAATGCGCTTTAACCTTGCTGTGGGTCAGAACTACTTCATGGAGCTGGCCAAGATGCGTGCCTATCGCCTGTTGTGGGCCAACATCGTGAAGGCCTACGGTGGCAAGGAGGAGAACGCTAAGATGCACATCCATGCTACCAATGCCGAAATTGGCATGAGCCTCTACGATGCCTATGTCAACATGCTGCGTACCACCACTGGCACGATGTCGGCCGTCTTGGGTGGCGTCGACTCGTTCACCGTCATGCCGTTCGACGTGCCGTTTGAGATCCCCACCGATTTCGCTGACCGTATCGCTCGCAACCAACAGCTCATCCTTAAGGAAGAGTCACACTTCGATAAGGTGGCTGACCCCGCCGCAGGTTCCTACTACATCGAGAACCTCACCGAGAGCCTTGCCGTGGCCGCTTGGGACTTGTTTAACAAGATCCAAGACGAAGGTGGTTATCTCGAAGCTGTCCGCAAGGGCATGATACAAGGCCTTATCAAGGAAAGTGCTGCCAAGAAGTTCAGCAACGTGGCCACACGTCGTGAGACTATCCTAGGCACCAACCAGTTCCCGAACTTCACCGAGACGATGAAGTTCACGCCCGAGGCCTGGGTCTTTGAGGCCGACGATCGCCGCGACGAGAAAGCTGAAATTGAGACCATCGTAACCTTCCGCGCTGCCCAGCAGTTCGAGAAGCTGCGCTTTGCCACCGACGTCTATGCTCAAGACCATAAGCGTCCTGTAGCCTGGATGTTCACCTATGGTAACCTTGCCATGCGTAAGGCCCGCGCCAACTTCGCCTCTAACTTCTTTGCTTGCGCTGGTTTCCAAGTCGTCGACAACCCTGGCTTCAAGACTTTGGACGAAGGCATCGCCGCTGCACGCGAAGTGAAACCTGAGATCTTGGTTATCTGCTCTTCCGACGAGGAATACGGTGAAGGCAATGCCCTCAAGATCTACGAGGCTTTGAAGAACGACACCATCGTGGTGCTGGCCGGCAATCCTGAAGGCACCGCCGACATCCTCAAAGAGGCTGGCTTGAAGTATTTCATCCACGTTAAGAGCAATGTGCTCGAGACACTGCAAGAGTTCCAAAAGCAATTAGGTATAACAAAATAATTAGTATAGAGGTTTTCGCGCCTCGAAGAGGTGCAACCTCAATTACCCCACATAAGCAAAGCGCAGTGTGGGGAGAAGAAAGGAGAAAACAATGAAACCCAACTATAAAAACATCAATATCAACGCTATACCTAAGAATAATGGTATCATCCTGCCCAATGGCGAACTTTGGGAGACCCATGAGCATATCATGGTGAAGCCTGCCTATACCGAGAAAGACCTCGAAGGCATGGAGCACCTCAACTATGCCGCAGGTATTGCCCCCTTCCTCCGTGGACCTTATTCGACGATGTATGTGATGCGTCCTTGGACCATCCGTCAGTATGCCGGTTT
>DBXU01000016.1:14021-14179 GCA_002310075.1 Bacteroidales bacterium UBA1204
GACATG
This sequence comes from Bacteroidales bacterium UBA1204, assembly GCA_002310075.1. The sequence continues at coordinate 14,028 of DBXU01000016.1, forward strand.
AAGGTCTTGTTCGACCAGATCCCGCTGAACAAAATGTCCGTTTCCATGACCATGAACGGCGCCGTGTTGCCGATTCTGGCCTTCTATATCGTCGCTGCCTTGGAGCAGGGTGCCAAGTATGAAGAACTGCAAGGCACCATCCAGAACGACAT
>DBXU01000171.1:0-2141 GCA_002310075.1 Bacteroidales bacterium UBA1204
TCGTGTAGCTCAGGCCGTAGCCAAAGGGGTAGGAGACTTCTACATCTGGGTCTGATTGGAAGTGCCGATAACCCACATCAATGCCTTCGTAATATTGGGTGTAGTCCACGTTCTTTCTTTCGCCTTTTCTGCCTTTGGTCATCTCCCAATTATAGGGGAAAGTGTACGATGTGAGAATGTCCATATAGTTGATGGGGAAGGTCATGGGTAGCTTGCCAGAGGGATTCACTTTGCCCTTTAGGATGTCGGCCACAGCGTTGGCGCCTTCCTGTCCAGGCGCCCACGGAAGCACGATGGCATCGACCATGTGCTTCCACGAGGCGGTTTCGATAACGCCAACGATGTTAAGCACTACGACGACCTGCTTCAACTCTTTATGATAACTCATGCTGATGTTCTGGAGCAGCTCGCGCTCAATGGAGGTAAGCTCGAAGTCGTCTTTTACGGCACGATCGGCTCCTTCGCCTGCGATTCTGCCTATGACCACTACGGCCACATCGTTGTGTTGGGCTTGCCTTTCAATGGCTTTCGCTGAAATTGTAGGCTCAGGACGGTGACGTTTGTCAATGGCGCTGCCTTCCATCTTTTCTGTCGCTGTTTGGGTAGCAAAGCATGCACGATAATATTCGACCAAGCTCTCGTCCAAGGTGAAGCCCGCAGCGGTCATGGCTTCCTGCATGTTGGCGATGTGTTCCGTATGGACCTCGCCCGAACCTGTTCCGATGCCCACGAAGTCAACGGAGGTGAGGCCATAAAGAGCCACTTTTTCGCTGCCTTTTAGCGGCAGGGTGTTGCTTTCGTTTTTAAGCAGAATGATGCTTTCCTCGGCAGCCTTGCGCGCCACTAGGGCATGGGCTTTCAAGTCGGGCTTGTTGGAGAATTTGTAGCCTCTGAAATGCGGAGTCTTGACAATGTATTGCAGCATCCTGCGCACATTGCGGTCAAGTTCTTCTTGGCTGATTTCACCACTTTTGACGGCAGCCAAAAGGCGGTCGATCTCCACTTGTCGGCCAGGCTCCATCAAATCGTTACCTGCTTTAGAGGATTTCACGGTGCCATCCTTGACGCCCCAGTCGGTCATCACGATGCCGTCGAAGCCCCACTCGTCGCGGAGGACAGTGGTCAGCAGGCCGTGTTTCTGCTGGGTGTATTCGCCGTTGAGTTTGTTGTACGACGACATCACCGTCCAAGGTTTGCCTTCCTTGACGGCGATCTCGAAATTCTTCAGATAGAGTTCCCTCAAAGCGCGATTGCTCACGCGAGCATCGTTCTCCAAGCGGTTGGTTTCTTGGTTGTTGGCTGCGAAGTGTTTCGCCGAGGTGCCAACGCCATTCTTCTGTATACCGCGAATGTATGCCGCCGCCATCTTGCCAGAAAGCAAAGGGTCTTCGGAATAGTACTCGAAGTTGCGGCCACAAAGTGGGTTGCGGTGGAGGTTCATGCCTGGAGCGAGGAGCACGTCAACGCCGTATTCCAACACTTCGTTGCCCATGGCTGTGGTCACGGTTTCCACGAGTTCAGGATCCCACGAACTGGCGAGGAGTGTGCTGGTGGGGAAGCCAGTGCAGTAGAAGGTTTGATTGCTGCCTTCGCGTTTGGGCTGGATTCGAAGACCAGCGGGGCCATCGGCGAGCACCGTCATGGGGATGCCAAGACGAGGGATGGCACGGGTATAGCCTGCAGCACCTGGCACAAGGTCACCGGGACCGCCGACCAATAAGGTGACTTTTTCTTCGTTGGTCATCGCAGCAATGATTGCTTCGATGTTATCCTCACGTAGTGTAAGGCTTTCTTTGTTTTGTGCAAAGCCATTGCTCAAGCCAACAGCCATTAATACTAGGAGTAGACTTAGTCTTTTCATAATGAGTGGTTTAATATAGGTTGCAAATTTACTAATAAAATGTTCTTGACTTGTATATTTTTCCTAATTTTGCCCTTTAAATCTCAAACAAATGAAAAAGATTAGAGCTGCCATCGTTGGCTACGGTAATGTGGGCCGCTTCGCTCTTGAAGCCCTTGAAGCCGCCCCCGACTTCGAAGTTGCGGGTATCGTCCGCCGCAATGCTAACAAAACTATTGAACTCTCTGCCTACGAAGTGGTGAAAGACATCAAGGAACTGAAAGACGTGGATGTGGCCATC
>DBXU01000171.1:2147-2437 GCA_002310075.1 Bacteroidales bacterium UBA1204
AGTTGTCCCGAGTACGCCAAACAGATTCTTCCTTTGGGCATCAACACGGTGGATTCCTTCGATATCCATACTTCCATCGTGGACTATCGCCGCGAGCTGATGCCTATTAATAAGGAAACGAAGACCGTTAGTGTCATCGCTGCTGGTTGGGATCCGGGTTCGGATTCCATCGTCCGCACCTTGATGCAAAGTCTGGCGCCTAAAGGCTTGTCGTACACCAATTTCGGTCCTGGCATGTCGATGGGTCACAGCGTTTGTGTGCGCTCCAAGAAAGGTGTGAAGAACGCCCT
>DBXU01000171.1:2463-2669 GCA_002310075.1 Bacteroidales bacterium UBA1204
GGCATCCACCGCCGCATGGTGTATGTCGAACTGGAAGAAGGTGCCACGCTTGAACAAGTGACCAAGGATATCAAGGCTGATCCTTATTTCGCCAACGACGAAACCCATGTGTTTGCTGTCGATAGTGTCGATGCGGTACGCGACATGGGACATGGTGTGAACTTGGTGCGCAAGGGCGTCTCGGGCAAGACCCAAAACCAACGCAT
>DBXU01000142.1:0-892 GCA_002310075.1 Bacteroidales bacterium UBA1204
TGGTCGTTGGGGTCGCGGAGCGATATCTGTGCTTCAAAGTTCTTGAAGTCAAGAGCCTTGAAGATGATTTCGATGATTTCCATCACGCGGATGAACTCTTCCTTCACCTGGTCGGGACGGCAGAAGATGTGGGCGTCGTCTTGGGTGAACGAACGCACACGGGTCAAACCGTGGAGCTCACCGCTCTGCTCGTAACGGTACACCGTGCCGAACTCAGCGCAGCGGAAAGGCAGGTCCTTATAGGAACGCGGTTTCCACTTGAAGATCATGCAGTGGTGAGGGCAGTTCATCGGCTTCAGCAGGTATTCCTCGCCTTCCTCGGGTGTGGTGATCGGGCGGAAGCTGTCTTCGCCGTAGTGATCCCAGTGACCAGAGGTGACATAGAGTTGCTTGCCACCGATATGGGGCGTGATGACTTGTTCATAACCATATTCCTTCTGGATCTTGGTCAGATACTCCTGTAGGCGGAGGCGCAGCTCGGTGCCTTTGGGCAGCCAGATCGGCAGACCCTTACCTACAGTGTCGCTGAACATGAAGAGCTCGAGCTCACGACCCAGCTTGCGGTGGTCGCGCTTCTTGGCTTCTTCGAGCAGCACGAGATACTCTTCGAGTTCCTTCTGCTTCGGGAAGGTGATGCCATAGACACGGGTCAGCTGCTTGCGNNNNTCGTCGCCACGCCAATAGGCGCCAGCCAGCGAGGTCAGCTTCACAGCCTTGATGAAGCCCGTGTTGGGGATATGGGGACCGCGGCAGAGGTCGGTGAAATTACCACATTTATAATAGGTAATGGTACCGTCTTCCAGTTCGCTGATGAGTTCTTCCTTGTATTCGTCACCTTTCTCGGTGAAGTACTTCATGGCTTCGGCCTTGCTCACGTCGACGCGCTCGAAGG
>DBXU01000142.1:914-1090 GCA_002310075.1 Bacteroidales bacterium UBA1204
AGCATCTTCTTCTCGATGGCTACGAGGTCGGCTTCGGTCAGGGTGATGTCGCCCGTGTCGATGTCGTAGTAGAAACCAGCGTCCACGGCGGGGCCGATGCCGAACTTCACGCCTTTGTAGAGGGCCTCGATGGCTTCGGCCATGAGGTGTGCCGACGAGTGCCAGAAGGTAGCCTT
>DBXU01000142.1:1233-7529 GCA_002310075.1 Bacteroidales bacterium UBA1204
GTCAGGGAAGGTTATGTTAATCATAAGAATAGGTCTTTTTGAAAGCGGCTGCAAAAGTACAAAAAATTTCCTTACGAAAGAACAGATTTTCAGTCTTTGAGAAGATTTTTTTCTCCTTATTTATAAAAATGCTACATTTGCGCCATAATATCTTTCCATGAAGAAATACATTATCCTCATTATCTTAGCAACTATGTCGTTTTTCGGCTATTCACAAGACTGGTTCGGCTTCAACCGCTATCAAGCCGATAACGAACGCATCATCGCCAGCGGCGACTACCCTGAAGTGGTCTTTATGGGCAACTCCATCACTGAAATCTGGGCCATCTACCATCCGGACTTTTTCAACAGTAACAACTATTGTGGAAGAGGCATCAGTGGGCAAACATCGGCGCAGATGCTGGTGCGTTTCACGGCCGACGTCGTCAACCTCCATCCCAAGGCAGTTGTCATCATGGCAGGTACCAACGACGTGGCACACAACGACTATTGGGTTGAGCCCGAAAGGGTTGTTGAAAACATTGTCGCCATGTGCGACTTGGCTTTAGCCCACGACATCGTTCCAATCATCAGCTCCATCCCACCCTGCTCAGAATTCGTCTGGAGAAAAGAAATCGAAAACGTCGGCCAGACCATCGTGGAAATCAACCGTGTTCTGAAGACTTACGCCGATGAGAAAGGGCTCGTTTATGTCGACTATCATTCAGCCCTCGCCGATGAGAACCTTGGATTCCCTAAGACACTCAGCGAGGACGGCTGCCATCCTGACCCCGACACCTATTTCACGATGGAAGACCTTGTTTTAAAAGCCATTAGAGAGGTACTAAAATAATAACAAATATCACTCATGAAAAAACTGTCAATCATACTAACGCTACTATTCGCAACGGTTTACAACACTTTCTCACAAACCGCCATCGATGAGGCGACAGCTTACAAAACCGCCCAGGCTTTCACGACTACTCGTCATGCGCTTAAAGGACAAAAGCTGGATTTGGTTTCATCAGAAGGAAACTATATTTATAACATCGGTGGCCAAGGTTTCGTCATCATTTCGAGCAACACGGTTTTGCCGCCTGTGCTGGCTTACTCTGACCAAGGCAATTTCCCGGATTTGGAAAATGCGCCGGAAAACTTCGCATCTTGGATCCGACATTATGACGAGATGATTGCATACGCCATCTCGAATGGAATTGAACCTGAAGCCAAGATTCAACGCCAATGGGACGATGCTGCACAAGGTGTATTCGGCTCACGTAATGCAAAAACAGTAGCCCCTTTGATAAGCACACACTGGAATCAGGACTGCTATTACAACGAATACTGTCCAGCCACATCGGGTGGCGGGTGGTGGGGCGGTCCCTGCGGACATGTCTATGCCGGCTGCGTTGCATGCGCCATGGCCCAAGTGATGAAATATTGGGATTATCCCGCAACAGGATTCGGATCACATAGTTACGTACATAGCGTATATGGCGAGCAAAGTGCCAACTTCGGTGCGACCACCTACCATTGGGATCAAATGCCCAACGAGTTATGGGATTCCAACGATGCCGTTGCCACGCTGATGTATCATTGTGGCGTCAGCGTCGACATGAACTATTCCGCCTCAGGCAGTGGCGCGCAATCCAAAGACGTGGAAACCGCCATGCGTTCCTACTTTGGCTACTGCGGTGCCAAATATCGAGAAAAGAGCAAATACAGCGATGAGGCATGGATTGCCATGCTGGAAGCCGAACTTGACCTCTCCCGCCCCATTTATTATTCCGGCCACGACGGTGAGAATGGCCATGCCTTCGTTTGCGACGGCTACGACGGCAACGATTACATGCATTTCAACTTCGGTTGGAGCGGTGCGGGCGACTCCTATTATTCCATCTATGACGTAAATGGATACAATCAAGGGCAAGCCGCCGTGATGAACCTGTTCCCCATCGAAATACAAGCGGATGCCAACGGCATCATTTACGTCACTGAGGACGGCAATGGCAACGGCTCTTCCTGGAGCAACGCCACCAATAAACTGGAGTTTGCCTCGGCCTTGACAAGCGGCGGCACCACAAAAGTATGGGTGAAGAGAGGTACTTATTACGGTGACACATCCGACACCGAGGGTGCTTTCCATATCACCAGCAACAACAGGGTTTATGGTGGCTTCCATGGCAACGAAGCCCCCGACTTCGACCTCTCCCAGCGTGACCTCGTCAACGACGTCACCATCCTTGACGGACAAGGGCAAAGGCGCGTGCTGAACCAAGAGCAAGCCTTCAATGCAGGCACGATGCCCATCTGGGACGGCTTCACCATCCAAAACGGCGCCAATGGCAGCGGCGCAGGCGCCTACCTTAACAATTACGTCACGCTCAACAACTGCATATTCATCAACAATGCCGCCACCACGTTCGGCGGCGGCTTGTACGTCAACTCCACTGGCGGCACGTCACGCGTGACGCTCAACAACTGCGTCATTGCCGACAACAGCGCTTCGATGGGCGGCGGCATTTGCGACCGCCTCGGCGCCAACTACAACAATTGCCGCATCAGCAACAACACGGCAACAACCAAAGGCGGCGGCATCTATCTTTACAACAACACCGAGCCTGTCTTCAAAAACTGCATCATCAGCAACAACACTGCCAAAAACGGTGGCGGCATGTATGCACGTGGCAAGTTCACAGCCTACAACTGCGACTTCGTGATGAACCTCGCCACCGAGAGCATGGGCGGACTGTACCACGAAAACAGCCATAACAAATACTACAATTGCATCGTCTGGGGCAACGTGGCCAACGGAATGCCCGACCAGTTCAGTGGAAAGAGCGACTTTGAGTATTGTGCCGTTCAAGGCGGCATGGAAGGAACCGGGAACATCGACATTCCAGCCGACAACAGTGGGCAAGAGCCAGGATGGTTCGTCCGTTTCAACCACCCCGCACAAGGAGCCGGAGCCGGCTACCACAATGAAGACTGGAGCCTGAAGCCACGCAGCATCTGCCTCAACGCCGGCAAACCCAACACAGCCGGTTTGGGCGCCACCGACATCGCCGGCAACCAACGCATCCAGAAAGGTCGTGTGGAAATCGGCGCCTATGAAAGTTGCGCCTCGCTCACCCGTATCGAAGATGAAGTCTATGAGAGCGACGGCTATTGGTTCCACGGCAGGCACCTGACCGAGCCTGGCTATTACACTACAGCCCTGGCTGGCCCCGACTGCGACAGCGTCATCGGCTTGACACTTTATGTCCTGCTGGGCAACGAAGAACACGACAATGCCATTTTAGCACCATGGCCCAATCCGACGACGGGGATCCTGCATCTAGAAGCAGACGACGTCCAAACCATCGAGGTTTACAACCTCATGGGACAATGCATGCTGCAATGTGGCGCATCCGACGAATTGGATTTGAGCCAATTCAAAAACGGCGTCTACTTCATCAGAATCATCGACGTATTGGGGAAGAGTACCGTCCATAAAGTTTTGAAAGAATAGACTTATTCCGTCGCTATCTTAACCCTACGTAAATCCAGAAGATTCGTAGGGTTACTGCCCATGTCCTTCACGCGTTTGCTAACGAAACGGAGCACCTCGTCGTAGAATAGCACTACCACGGGAGCGTCCTGCATCATCAAGCTGTCCATCTCAGTATAGTATTCGGCACGTCTTTGCAGGTCATTGCAAAGCAATGCTTTATTGTACAGCTTGTCGTATTTAGGGTTGGTATAATGCGTGTAATTCGGGCCCGATGGGGCAAAGTTCGAGGTGGTAAACAAGGAAAGATAATTCTCAGCATCTGGATAGTCGGCCACCCACGAGGAACGGAAAAACGGTAAGCTTCCGTTGCTTCTCATGCTGCGCATCGTGGCAGGCGGCATCACCTCCATCTTACATTGTAAGCCTATTTGCTCCACTTGACTCTGCACAAACTTACCTATGTCAGCATAGTCGGCCACGGTGGAAAGCTGCAACAAGTAGCCTTCCAAATGGTTCTCAGCCACCAGCTTCTGGGCGCGTTTCAAGTCATAGCCATAGCCTATGGTGCTGCTATGTCCGGGCAGACCCACGGGAATCATGCCACCCGTACCCGGTTCGCCGATACCGTTGCGCAAATAGCGCAGCATCTTCTCACGATCGATGCAGAGGTTGACCGCCTGACGCAGCGCACGGGAACGGTCGGGACCCAGCGGGTCGTTCGGGTCGATGAAAAAAGAGAAATACTCGGTATTCAGATACGGTTCGGTGATGAGTTCTATCTTGTCCTCATATTTCTTGCGCAAATAACCATCATAGGTCAACAACTCGTCCTTGTAACGCGCGTCAATGCCCGACATAAAGTCGAACTTGCCCTTGATGAACTCCAGGAATGCCACCTGCTTGTCGATGAGGAAGCTGATAGATACGGCATCGATATACGGCAACCTCTCCCCTGCTTCATCACGCTCGAAATAGTCTGTATTCTTCCTAAAAACAAGTTTCACGCCTTCTTTCCAGTACTGGAACCTGAACGGCCCCGTCCCCACCGGATGGCTGCGGAAATCGTCGCCGTAATACTCAACGGCTTCATGTGGCACCACCGAAGCATAGGTCATGGAAAGGATACCTAGGAACGGCGGGAAAGGCTTCGACAATTCAATCTGGAAGGTGGTATCATCGATGGCAGTGAACGCATAATGGTCGTCGTCATGCTTTACGGAAGAAAAAATCCACAAGCCAGGTGAGTTCAAAGTTTTGTCGACAACACGGTTGAAAGAATAAACGAAGTCTTGAGCGGTGACAAAACGAGACTTGTCGGTCGGCGTTTGACTACGTCGAATCTCGATTTCGACAGGCTCAACGGCCTTAGCTTCTTCGTGTTGTGAAGGTCCCTGAGTCCGCCGAAGGGCCGACTGATAGAAGCAAGTATCCTCATGAAACCGCACATCATCTCTCAAATGGAAAGTATACGTCTTGCCATCCTCACTGATGTCCCACGATTTGGCCACCATCGGGACAAGGTTCATCTTGTCGTCGAAGGCCACAAGACTGTTGAACACCTGGTTGCATGCCCAGATATGGGGCAGGTCCTTGGCATAAATCGGGTCGAGGGTGAGGATGCCGGCGGATTCGTTGTATTTGAAAATGGCAAGACCTTCCTCGGAATCTTGGCGTTTGCCGCAAGAAACAAGCAACAGTAAGGTCAATATCCCAAGGAAGAATTTCCGCATAATCACTTGACTTTGAAACCGATCACCTCAGAATGCAAGTTGTTCAGATACTTGTTGTAATCGAGGTCGTTGGTGTCTTGTTCCTTCTCTAGAGCTAGATCAAGCACTTCCATCATGTTTTCCACATAGTGGAATTTCAATCCTTCTACATAGTCCTCCTTGATGTCCTTGATGTCGTGTTCGTTGTCGACAGAAAGAATCAGGTCGGTGACGCCATTGCGTTTGGCAGCTAGTATCTTTTCTTTCACGCCACCCACAGGCAGCACCCTGCCACGCAGCGTGATCTCGCCCGTCATGGCCAGCTGGCCCTTCACCTTACGTTGGGTGAAGGCGGAGGTCAAAGCGGTGAGCATGGTGATGCCGGCCGAGGGGCCGTCCTTAGGCGTGGCGCCCTCTGGGATATGGACATGCACGTTCCAAGCGTCAAACACGTCAGGGTTGATATTGAGTAGCGAAGCGTGCGCCTTGATAAACTCATAAGCAATGGTGGCCGATTCCTTCATCACCTCGCCGAGGTTACCCGTCAGCGAGAGATGCCCGCCGCCACGGCTCAGACTCACTTCGATGGATAGGATCTCGCCGCCCACCTGTGTCCATGCCAAACCAGTGGCGACGCCTGGCATGGTATGCTTCACCTCATCTTCATCATGGTGCATAGGTACACCGAGCACTTCGCGCAAATCTTCGGAAGTGATCCTCTTCACATAACTATCCCCAGCCACCACCTGCTTGGCACGATAGCGCATCAAGTCGCCGATACGGCGTTCCAAGTTACGCACGCCAGCCTCACGGGTATAGTCGTCGATGACGTGCATCACGATGTCTTTCGAAAGGCTGATTTGTTTGGCGTCCAAACCATGTTCCGTCATCTGCTTTGGAATCAAGTGACGCTTGGCGATTTCATACTTTTCCTCACGCAGGTAACCGCTCAAATCGATGATTTCCATACGGTCGCGCAAGGCTGGATGGATGGTCGCGAGATTGTTGGCAGTAGCAATAAACAACACCTTCGACAGGTCATAATCCAATTCGATGAAATTATCGTAAAAGGCATTGTTCTGTTCCGGATCGAGGATCTCAAGCAAGGCAGCCTG
>DBXU01000142.1:7538-10080 GCA_002310075.1 Bacteroidales bacterium UBA1204
TTGCCGCTCACCTTGTCGATTTCATCGAGGACGAAGACGGGGTTACCCGACTTCACCTTCCGCAGGTTTTGTATGATACGGCCCGGCATGGCACCGATATAAGTCTTTCTGTGACCTCGCAACTCCGATTCGTCGCGCACGCCACCCAATGACATTCTGACATATTTTCTGTTCAATGCGCGGGCGATGGATTTGCCCAACGAAGTCTTACCCACACCAGGAGGTCCTACCAGACATAGGATGGGCGACTTCATGTCTTTTCTAAGTCTCAGAACAGCCAGATGCTCAACGATTCTATCCTTGACTTTCTCCAGACCGTAATGATCCGCATCGAGGATGCGCTGGGCACGTTTCAAGTCGAAGTTGTCCTTCGTGTATTCGTTCCATGGCAAGTCGACGAGATACTGCAGATAATTGAGTTGTATGCCGTATTCAGCCGCTTGAGGGTTGGTGCGTTCCAGTTTCTTCAGCTCGCGGTCAAACACCGTGGCCACCTCTTCGCTCCATTTCTTATTCTTGGCTTTCTCCATCAGCTCTTTGACATCCTGCTCGTTCGGAGTTCCTCCCAATTCTTCCTGGATGGTCCTCAGCTGTTGGTTCAAGAAATACTCGCGCTGTTGCTTGTCGATGTCGACACGCACCTTGCTTTGGATTTGCTGTTTCAGTTCCAGCATCTGCTGTTCGGTGGTCAGCACCCCTAACAAATCGGTGGCCATCTGATTGATATCCGTGGATTCCAGGAGCAATTGCTTGGTAGGCAAGTCCATCTCCACGTTGCTTGCAACGAAATTCATCAAAAAGATGGGGCTGTCGATATTCTTGATGGCGAAGCTAGCCTCTTCGGGAAGCCGTTGCGACTTGGCGATGATTTGAATGGCCAGTTCTTTTACCGACTGAACCAAAGCGTTGAATTTCCGTGTCTTGGGCACCTCGTCAGAGACCAAATAAGGCAACACTGTCGCTTTGATGAACGGCTCCGACTGCGTCATCTGATCCAATTCGAAGCGGCGTTTTCCTTGTATGATGACTGTCAGGTTGCCGTCGGGCATCTGGAGGGTCTTGATGATTTGGGCTACGGTGCCAATCTTATACAAATCTTCGAATGTCGGTTCCTCAACGTCAGAATCGCGTTGTGCCACAACGCCGATTGCCTTCCTTTTCCTATAGTATTCCTTCACCAACCGCACCGACTTGTCTCTTCCTACGGTAATCGGTATCACCACGCCTGGAAACAGCACCGAGTTGCGAAGTGGAAGTATGGGTAGTTCTTCCGGTACTCCTTCGTCTTGACCCAATCGATCGTCTTCGATGGTAAGCACAGGGATAAACTCGCTGTTGGAGTCCAAGGCATCCAATAACATTTCGTCTAATTTCATATTCATATTCAAGTAATTCCGCTTCACGGGAACGACATTTTGTCAGTATTTGCGTCCCATAAAGCTGATAAAACAACAAGAATAATATACGTTCAAGAATAATGCCAAGAGACAAAAAAAGCCCTCGCGATAGGCAAGAGCTTCTTTTCGTTTTTTTTGCATCAAACTTATTTGGCTTCCTTCTTTTCCAAGAACTTCTTGTACTTGTTGTTGAACTTATCAACACGACCGGCAGAGTCAACAAGTTTCATCTTACCAGTGTAGAAGGGATGTGATGCGCTGGAGATTTCAAGTTTCACCAGAGGATATTCATTTCCGTCTTCCCACTTGATGGTTTCCTTGGTGTTGATGGTCGAACGCGACAAGAAAGTCGCATCATTTGACATATCTTTGAAAACAACCAGACGATAATTCTTGGGGTGAATGTCTTTTTTCATCGCTACTTTTCCTTTTGATTTTGAGTGCGCAAAATTACTACATTTTCTTGAACTGGCAATACTTTTTCTCGTTTTTTTATCAATAAAATGCTATCATTCTGTTTTACAACATTATAACCGATAAAAACGATTAACGGAACTTGTTCCAAAGAATTCTACACCTTAATAAAAATAAATAAAGGCCAAAAGGCTTGACGCACACTTTTATTTCTTATCTTTGCAGCAAAATAAAGCGATTAAACTCAATCAACAAATTATAAACCAACAAATTAAACATCAAATTGTAATGAAACAGGCTTTTAATTTCAACGCAGGTCCCTGCGTCCTGCCCAAGCAAGCTATCGAAAGCACCGTTAAGGCGCTCTATGATTTCGACAACACCGGCATCGGTATTGCTGAGATTTCACACCGCACCCCAGGTTGGGAGCGCATCATGGAAGAAACGCGTCAACTGTGGCGTGACCTCCTCCACATCCCTGCCGAGTATGAAGTTCTTTTCCTCGGTGGCGGTGCCAGCACCCAGTTCTTCACAGTCCCCGCCAACCTCATGAAGAAGAAGGCTGCTTATTTGCAGACTGGCGTTTGGGCCAAGAAGGCTGCCAAGGAAGCCAAGTTGTTCGGTACGGTCGACATCGTCGCCAGCAGCGAAGACAAGACCTACACCTACATTCCTAAGGACTATCAAATCCCTCGTGATGCAGATTACTTCCACATCACCACCAACAACAC
>DBXU01000142.1:10136-10272 GCA_002310075.1 Bacteroidales bacterium UBA1204
TCCGACATCATGAGCCGTCCTGTCGACGTGAAGAAATACGGCCTCATCTACGGTGGTGCCCAAAAGAACGTCGGCCCCGCTGGCGTCACCTTCGTCATCGTGAAGAAGGACATCCTCGGCAACATCGGCGACCGCG
>DBXU01000142.1:10441-10599 GCA_002310075.1 Bacteroidales bacterium UBA1204
GAAATCGACCGCAACAGCATGTTCGTCGGCACCGCAGTGAAGGAAGACCGTTCCATCATGAACCACTGCTGGGTCATGGCTCCCGGTTATGAGGACAAGCAAGACGCTTTCATGGCCTTCGCCAAGGAGCGTGGCATGGTCGGCATCAAGGGTCACCG
>DBXU01000142.1:10665-10952 GCA_002310075.1 Bacteroidales bacterium UBA1204
AGATTTCGAAAAAGCCAACAAATAATCATAAGGAGAAACGAAATGAAAGTTTTAGTTGCAACTGAAAAGCCTTTTGCTAAGGTTGCCGTTGACGGCATCCGCGAAGTCGTAGAGAAGAATGGCTACGAACTGGCTCTTTTGGAAAAATATACTGATGTCAATGACCTTTACAAGGCTGTTGCCGACGCCGATGCCCTCATCGTCCGTTCCGACAAGGTGACGAAAGAAGTGATCGACCATGCCAACAACCTGAAGATCGTTGTCCGTGCCGGCGCCGGTTACGACAA
>DBXU01000117.1:0-158 GCA_002310075.1 Bacteroidales bacterium UBA1204
GTGACGCACCGCACCAAGATGGGTCATTACATGACCGCAGCCTATGCCACCAAGGCTTCTCAAGACCCTGACGTGCAGGCTGAGTTCTACAACTACTTCCCACAGTACAACCTCACGGGCGATGTAGAGACTGACATCTACAACTACCTGATGATGAA
>DBXU01000117.1:252-386 GCA_002310075.1 Bacteroidales bacterium UBA1204
GCCGCCCGTAACATGGACGACCCCGAGGTGCAACGCGGCAAAGAGCTCTTCAACCAAATGGGCTGTGCCTACTGCCACCGTCCGTCGTGGAAGACCGGCGACGACATGTTCACCGACCCGACTGGTTTCTTCGC
>DBXU01000117.1:509-5208 GCA_002310075.1 Bacteroidales bacterium UBA1204
GCCAGATGCACCGGTCGCAGCGACCGCTTGCACGACTGCCGCGCACAAACCGTCATCGAGGCCATCATGTGGCACGGCAACGCCCAAAGCGATGCCCGTCGCACGGTGGAGAAATTCCGCCTCTTGGACAAGAAAGACCGCGACGCTGTTGTGAAATTTATTGATGCAATTTAATTGAAACAATAGTTGTAGAGACGCGGTACGTCGCGTCTCTACAGGTTTGTAGTGCTGCCGTGGTACGACAGCCCTACATCCTTATTAATAAGGACAACAACACGCAAAAATCGCCAAACATGGGGAGGTTGGACAAATGATTTTTTTCGGACATTTGCAGCGTAATATGAAATAATCTAGCTATGAAATACATTCGTCACATCACATCAGTGCTGGTCATCATACTCATCGCTGTCCTTGCCGCTGGCACCATCGTCGAGAAACTGCACGGCTCGGACTTCGCCCTTGCCCATGTCTATTCTGCATGGTGGTTCGTAGGGCTGTGGGCTTTGGTGGCAATTATGATTGTCATCATGATGGCGAAATGCCGTTTATGGAAACGCCTGTCCATCGGAGCACTGCATCTGTCCATCCTGCTCATCCTATTGGGTGCTCTGCTCACCATGCTCACGGGTCAACACGGCAGGATGAAACTCGAACCCAACCGGCCCAACAGCCATTTCTTCATCCAAGAACAGGACAAAATCACAAAGGTGGCGCTGCCTTTCAGCCTCACTTTGGATCGTTTTGAGATCGAGAAATATCCCAACAGTGAGAAACCGAAGGACTATGTAAGCTATCTTCAACTCAAAGACGACGACACCCAAGAGGACATTGTCATCTCGATGAACAACATCTTGAGGCACAAGCATTACCGTTTCTACCAGAGCGACTACGACGAGCAGGGTAACTCCGTCCTCGATGTCGCTCGCGACCCATGGGGCATCGGTGTGACCTACGCGGGTTATGCGCTGCTCTTTGTCGCCTTGGCAGCTATCCTTATCGAACGACGGAAGACTTTCCGCGCCGTCACTTGGTCATGGTTGGGAGTACTCGTCGTTCTGCTGGTGTTTCTCTATATCAGGATGCTCACCCATCCCTTGCTGCCAGTGTTGCGTTCACCCTTCTTCAGCATCCATATCTCGACAATCGTTACTGCCTACGCCTTACTGCTCGGCATCTTAGTGGTCGGTGTCATTGCTCTTGTCAAGCCGAAAGACTTGGCTCGCATGGAGCGATTGAAAAGCCTAAGCACGGCGATGCTCTACCCTGCCGTCGCATTGCTTGCCTTCGGCATCTTCATCGGAGCGATTTGGGCCAATGTGTCTTGGGGCAATTACTGGTCGTGGGACCCGAAAGAGGTATGGGCGCTCATCACCCTACTTATCTATGCCGCACCATTACACGAGAAGCTATGGAAATCATTCCAAAAGCCATTGTTTTTCCATATCTATGGCATCCTTGCCTTCCTAAGCGTTTTGATTACCTATTTCGGCGTCAACCTTCTTTTAGGCGGAGTACATGCATATTAAAAGATCAGAAAAATGAGTCACGAACATTACGAACACGAACACGAGCATCATCACCACCATCACCACCATCATACCATGGCCACCGACAATGGTCAAATGCGTAAAATCTTATGGATAGCCATCACCTTGAATCTCCTATTCGTTGGCGTGGAGGCCGGTGTAGGTTTATGGCAAAATAGTCTCTCGTTGCTAAGCGATGCAGGGCACAACCTGAGCGATGTGTTCTCGCTGGTTTTAGTCGTTGTCGGACTTCATCTAGTAAAAATACATAGCAACGAGCACTACACATACGGTTACAAGAAAAGTACCATCCTTATCTCACTGGCCAATGCACTGTTGTTACTCGTCGCTGTGGGCGTTATTGTGGCCGAAAGCGTTCACAAACTGCGCGAACCTGCCCCCATCGATGGCTCCGTCATCTCTTGGACAGCTGGCGTAGGCATACTCATCAACGGCCTGACAACCTTGTTGCTCATGCGTGGACAGAAAGGCGACCTCAACATTCGTGGTGCGTTTCTTCACATGGCTGCCGACACACTGGTCAGTATCGGCGTTGTGATAAGCGGCATCATAATCAAGCACACAGGATGGTTCATCATCGACCCAATTATCAGTATCTTGATTGCTGTCGTGATCCTCATCAGTACCTGGGAATTGCTGCGCGACAGTATGCGGCTGGCTTTGGATGGTGTCCCTGAAGGCATTGAGGTGGACGAGGTGGCACAAATGATGTGCGATATGGAGCACGTCACCGGTGTCCACCATATGCATATTTGGGCCATGAGCACCACCGAAAACGCTTTGACAGCACATGTGGTCGTCGATGACGAACACGAAGCCTTTGCTGTACGCAAAGCCTTGAAAGAGGCTCTTCGCTCACACGGCATCACACATGCTACCATTGAAATAGAAAACAGCAAGGGATGCTGTGATAAAGAATGTTGATTCCGGGTTGCCCATTATTGGAAAAACCGTATCTTTGCCGTCGGATTCGGGTTCTTTCAGCCGAAGATTAATAGGGAATCCTGTGAGAATCAGGAGCTATGCCCGTAGCTGTAAGTCCAATCAAGGTCCGCAGCAACCATGTCACTGATATTCGTTATCGGGAAGACGCCGCGGACTTGGACAAGCCAGAAGACCTGCCCGTTTCCATTATATTCGCAGCTTTCGGGAACAAGAGCTTGGGAATCAAAAGGAAACGCAACAATTTCCTGTCTTTCCATTTTGTCCTCTTGCTGCTGTTTTTAAGTTGAACAAGTTTATGAAGAAACAGTATCAAGCAGTTACGGCCGAAGAGGCCGTCAAAGTCATCAAGTCGGGCGACCATGTCCACATCAGTTCGGTATCGAACGTTCCACAATGTTTAGTCAAAGCCTTATGCGACAGAGGCCGAGCCGGTGAACTCAAGAACGTATACATCCATCACCTACACACTGAGGGCGCTGCGCCATACGTCAACCCTGAGTTTGAAGGTATCTTTCAGCACAACGCTTTCTTCGTGGGTGCCAATGTACGCGAGAGCGTGCAAAAAGGCCTAGCTGACTATATTCCTGTCTTCTTGGGTGAGACCTCGAAACTCTATCGCGAACGCTATATCAAGTGCAATGTGGCCATGATCCAAGTGTGCCCGCCCGATAAGTTTGGTTACGTGTCTTTAGGCTCTTCCGTTGATGCCACCTTGGCTGCCATGGAGAGTGCGGAATTCGTTATCGCCGTTGTCAACAAGCATGTGCCACGTACCTTCGGCGATGCGCTGGTCCACATCAGCAGGATCAACATCTTTGTTGAAGATGATTCGCCATTGCTCACCGTCGACATGCCTGAGCCCAACGAGGTGGAGAAGACCATCGGTCGCTATTGCGCCGAATTGATCGAAGACGGTGCCTGCCTGCAGATGGGTATCGGCTCCATACCCAACGCCATCCTTTCGTGCCTCCACAACCATAAAAACATCGGCATCCATACAGAGATGTTCTCCGATGGCATTCTGCCGCTTATTAAGAAAGGAGTAATCACGGGCGATAACAAGAAACTCAACAAGGGCAAAATCGTTTCTACCTTTGTGATGGGTTCGAAGAAAATCTACGATTTCATCGATGGCAACCATGAGGTGTTGCTGATGGACGTGGAATACACCAACGACCCCTTTATCATCGCGCAGCAGCCGAAGATGACTTCCATCAACTCGGGCATCCAGATCGACCTGTCAGGCCAAGTGTGCGCCGACTCGTTGGGGGAACGTATCTATTCAGGTGTGGGCGGACAGATTGACTACGTCTATGGCGCCTCACGTTCCAAAGGCGGCAAGGCCGTTATCGCCATGCCTTCCACCACACGTAAGGGCATCAACAAAATCGTGCCCACCCTTGACTTGGGTTCAGGTGCTGTCACCACACGTAACCACATCCACTGGTTCGTCACCGAATATGGCGCTGTGAACCTTTACGGACGCTCTTTGCAAGAGAGGGCCAAACTCATCATCTCGGTGGCACATCCGCAGTTCCAGGAGATGCTTGACGAGGCCGCCTTCAAGCGCTTTGGCCCACATTTCCATTATTTGTGGAATAACATCCTATAATTGAAACTATGTTCAGTCAAATCAACTTCGTAGAGATCTTTGGCGCCTTCATCGTCATGGCTGCCATCATCGACATCTTCGGTTCCATTCCCATCTTCATGAGCATGAAGGAGCAAAACAAGACCATCAAGGCGGGACAAGCTTGTTTGACGGCCTTGGCCTTGTTTTTGGCTTTCTTCTTTGCCGGCGACGCCTTATTGAAACTCTTCGGCATTGATGCAGCCTCATTTGCCGTGGCAGGCGCTTTCGTGTTGTTCATCCTTGCCGTGGAGATGATCCTCGGCCGCGAAATCATCAAGAACGAAGGGGGCAAAAGCGGTGCCAGCATCGTCCCCATCGCTTTTCCATTGATTGCAGGCCCTGGCGCATTGACTGCCTTGCTTTCGTTGCGTGCCGACTATGCCGTCATCAACATCATCATCGCCTTGTTGCTCAACATCCTGTTGGACTACATCGTCATCAGCCAACTGGACCGCATCCACAAGCTCTTGGGCGAGAACCTGATCTTTATCTTGAGGAAATTCTTTGGCGTCATCCTTCTAGCTATTGCAGTGAATATGTTTGTAAACAATATCCTCGTGATTATTGCGAGTGT
>DBXU01000015.1:0-3171 GCA_002310075.1 Bacteroidales bacterium UBA1204
AATCATCAGGAAAAAATCGCAATCCACACCGTGCATTTGACAGCACTGCGCCACAGTCTTCTCTGCAAAGCCGAAATCCATATCCAAACGCGGCAGCAAAACCGCCATATTCAGGTTGGTATGGAATATCTCCGACATCTTCATATCGGCAGTAAAGAAATGATGTTTCATATTCTCTCATTTTATTATGCAAAAATAGAGAAAAAAAAACTATTTTTGCATTTTCTCAACCCAAACCATTAACAAACACAATTATCTAACTTACAGTATTTTATGAGTGGATTTTTTGGAACAGCCTTACGTGAGGCATGCGTTAGCGATTTGTTTTACGGAATAGACTACCATTCTCATCTGGGCACCAAGCGTGCCGGCATGGTGACTATTCAGGACGGCACTTTCTACCGTTCCATTCACAACATCGAAAACTCCTATTTCCGCACCAAGTTCGACGGCGAATTGGACAAATTCAAGGGCAACTACGGTATCGGCATCATCAGCGACACTGATTCCCAGCCCATTGTGGTCAATTCGCATTTGGGCCGCTTTGCCATCTCCACGGTAGCCCGCATCAACAACATCAAGGAACTGGAGCAGGAGTGCCTCGACAAGGACCAGCAGTTCACCGAGCTCAGTTCCGGCCAGACCAACCCCACGGAGTTGGTGGCGTTGATGATTACGCAAGGCAAAGACTTCGTAGATGGCATCAACAATGTCTTCAAGAAGGTGAAAGGTTCATGTTCCATTCTCATTCTCACTGAAAACGGCCTTATTGCTGCCCGCGATTATCTAGGCAGAACGCCCATCGTCGTTGGCAAAAGCGATCGCGGCTATGCCGTGGCCTTCGACAGTCACAGTTTTGCCAATTTGGGCTACGAAACCGAGCGTTTTGTAGGACCGGGCGAGATTCTCCGCATAACTGAAAACGGTTGCCAGCAGATGGCAGCCCCCAACACACAGATGCAGATCTGCTCCTTCCTGTGGATTTATTACGGCTACCCCACCGCCGACTACGAAGGCATCAATATCGAAAACGCCAGATACACTGAAGGTTACGAAATGGGCATTTCTGATGATATCGAAGCCGACTTCGTTTCTGCCATTCCCGACTCGGGCATTGGCATGGCTTTAGGTTACGCCAAAGGCAAGGGCATTCCTTACGAACGCGGCATTGTCAAGTACACGCCCACCTGGTCGCGAAGCTTTATGCCTGTTAGCCAGACCATTCGTGAGCATGTGGCCAAGATGAAGCTCATCCCCAACCGCACACTGCTTCATGGCAAGCGCGCCGTTTTCTGCGACGACTCGATCGTGCGCGGCACCCAATTACGCGACAATGTGCGGAAACTCTATGAGTACGGAGCCAAGGAAGTGCACATCCGCATTAGCTGTCCGCCGCTGCTCTATGGCTGCCACTTCTTGAACTTCTCGGCCTCCAAAACCGAGATGGAACTGATAGCTCGCCGCGTAGTCAAAGAGATTGAAGGCGACGACTTCGTCAAGAAACTCCCTCTCTATATGGACCACACCACCAAAGAGTACGCCAACATGGTGGAAGTCATCCGTCAGCACCTCGGTGTGGACACGCTCAAATTCAACACTTTGGACACCATTGCCAAGGCCATCGGTCTGCCCAAAGAGAGATTGTGCACCCATTGCTTCGACGGCAGCAGTTGGGGAATGTAGCAAACTGAAAGTTGAAAACTGAGAACTGAGAATTATTGAATTATGGAATTCTTGAGTTCTAAAGTCTAACGCCTATTTATTAAACTTGAAACTTGAATTTTTTTTGAATTTTGAACTTTGAATTCTGAATTTTATATAAATATCTATGTCAACGAATAGCGAACAGCGTGGTGGTTTTACCAGTTATTTTGGTGCAGTGGCAGCAGCCGTCGGTTCGGCTGTGGGCTTGGGCAACATCTGGCGTTTCCCCTACATCGCGGGAGAATACGGCGGTGGTGCTTTTATCATGCTCTATCTCATCTTTGTCTTCGGTTTGGGTGTGCCCATTATGATTGGCGAGTTCGTCATCGGCCGCCGTTCGGGACGCAATGCCATGGGTGCCTTCCGCGTGCTGAGTCCAAAACACAAAGGATGGCTGGGCATCGGCATCTTGGCTGTCATCACTTGTGTCATCATCTATTCGTTCTATAGCGTTGTCGCCGGCTGGACCATCGAATACACCTGGCTATCGTGCACCAATGGTTTGGCAGGCAAAGAGGCCTCGGAAATCTCCGAAGCCTTCACATCCTTCATCCAACATCCCTACCTGCCCATCCTCTTCCAGGGTTTGCTTGTCTTTCTTACGGGAGCGGTTGTCATTGGAGGTGTACAAAAGGGCATTGAGAAGTTCACCAAGATTGTCATGCCCGTCTTGTTCTTCATTATGCTGCTGCTCTGTGTCCGCTCACTCACTTTGCCTGGTAGCAAGGAAGGAATGAGTTTCCTCTTCAAGCCTGAGTTCGGCAACCTGACCGCTACGGGAGTGCTTGCCGCCATGGGACAGGCCATCTTCTCGCTCAGCATCGGCGCCGGGCTGCTCATCACCTACGGTTCATATGTTCGCAAGGAGGACAATATGATGAGTTCCTGTTTCTTTATCGCCTCTTCCGACACTGCCATCGCCCTTTTGGCTGGCATCGCCATCTTCCCTGCCGTTTTCACCTTCGGCTTGAGCCCCGCCAGCGGTCCGAGCCTTGTCTTTGAAACACTGCCCAATGTGTTCAACAACATGCCCATGGGCCAATTCTTCGCCATCCTCTTCTTCGTGCTGCTGGCCCTCGCTGCCATCACCACGACCATCTCATTACTTGAAGTAATCGTACTTTGGGTGGTGGAAGAACTACACCTCAAACGTACAAGCGCCACCATCATCACTTCGCTCGTCATCTTCGCTCTTGGTGCCCTCTGCTCATTGTCGCTGGGCACCCTGAAAGATTTCACCATCCTGGGCTACACCTTCTTCGATGCCTGCGACAAACTGACAGCCACCTACCTCATGCCTATCGGCGCCCTGGCCGTCACCATCTATCTTGGCTGGTTTTATAAAAAAGAAGATGTTTTGGACGAAGTTTCCAACCACGGGACCCTCAAAACATGGTATATCAAGCTGTTTTACTTTGTGTTACGATACATTGCCCCCATTGTTCTCACTGTAATCCTCATTACAGG
>DBXU01000015.1:3322-4129 GCA_002310075.1 Bacteroidales bacterium UBA1204
TCACCGTTTTACGCGATTGGCTTTTGAGGTGCGTGCCGACTTTGACGTTCACCACCACTATCCCTACCCTGACTCGCTCAGAGCCACCGACTATGGTTTCAACGGCAAATATTTCAACATTGCCGTCGGCGGCGAATTTGGAAAGCACTTCTCCTACTTTTTCCGCCAGCGCATCGTCGCCAACAAGGGCAGCGTGACACTTTTCGACAACACCGATTTCCTTTATTTACAGTACAATATAAATCCTCAATGGGGCTTTCGAGCTGGCAAAGAGGCTTTAGCTATCGGTGGCTTCGAGTATGATGCCCCTCCTATCGATGTGTTCTACTACACCCAACTTTGGGGCACCATCCACTGCTTCCAGTTGGCAGCCTCGGCCATCTACGCCGACAAGTCGGGCCACAACAAGCTGATACTGCAAGTGGGCAACTCGCCCTACGTTTACTCAACCGACCGCTATATGGGTAGCGACTGGAAAAAAGGACTGCTGGCCTATAGCTTCATGTGGTGCGGTGACTACCCACACTTCAAAGCACTCTATTCCGTCAACCTCTTCGAGCGCGAGCGCGGACGCTTTGTCAACTATATCTCCATTGGCAACCGAATTGTATTCAACCATTTCAGTTGGTACATCGACTATATGAACCGCGCGGCTGTCTATAGCAAATACTTCAGCGACTTTACCGTCGTGAGCCGTATGGATATCATCTTCCGAGATGTAAACATCTTTATCAAAGGTGGTTACGACCAGAACAAATCGGAAGACTTTGGTGTGGAAAATCCCAAAGAAATTATGGTCACCCCAGG
>DBXU01000038.1:0-8521 GCA_002310075.1 Bacteroidales bacterium UBA1204
TAGCGTTGCTCGGTAGTGTTGAACATTTCATCGGGTTCATAAAGCTTTGAGAACACTTCTTCAAACTCACCATCGAAGTTCCTGATTTCAAGAATGACATACACCTCGTTGCGTGGTAGCGGTACACTCACGGATTCCTCATAGCAACGTTCCATCTCTCTGGCTTCATCGGTGGTCTGCCATTCGCGAAACAAGGTGTTATAACCTCTTGAATATAGCAATGTATTTGTTTGTGCGTCAATTACTTTCACACGGTTTGTCCCATAATTGAATGGATCAATCAAATTAACCTTGGAACCACCAAAATACGGCTCAATGACAAAACGATCAAACACATAATGCGATCCCTCGGAATTGCCGCATTGGAAAACATCCATACGCAACGATCCCTCGTCGAGGAAATACTGCTCAAAGTTGATGCTTTGCGCACTCATAAACAGAGAAAACATGCTTAAAAACAGAGTAACAAGGGCCTTTTTCATCGATAATAGGTTTTTGAAAGAAAGATAGATTTGATTGCGCAAATATATAGAATTATCCATCAATTGGTGTCTGATATCTTTTTTTTTGCTAACTTGCGCCCAAATTGAAAACACTATTGTAATGATCAAGAAAGAGCTACAAAACATTTTCATGCAACGTTTTGGTACAGAGGGCGTTGTCTACACTTCCCCGGGTCGTATCAACCTGATTGGCGAGCACACCGACTATAATGGTGGCTTCGTCTTTCCTGGCGCCATCGACAAGGGCATCTTCGCTTGCATCAGCCTCAACGGCACCGATAAAGTTCGCGCCTACTCCATTGATTACGATGAATATACAGAATTTGGCATGAACGAAGAAGACAAGCCAGCCCAACATTGGGCTTGTTATGTCTTTGGTGTCTGCCGTGAGATACAGAAGCGCGGATATGCCGTCAAAGGCTTCGACACGGCCTTCTATGGCAATGTGCCGCTTGGTGCAGGCATGTCGTCGTCTGCTGCTTTGGAGAGCACTTTTGCTTTCGCGCTCAACGACTTGCTGAGCCTTGGCATCGGCAAGTTCGAACTGGCACGCATTGGACAATCTACCGAGCACAACTACTGCGGCGTAAAATGCGGCATCATGGACCAGTTCGCCTCCCTCTTTGGCAAAGCCGGCAACCTGATGCGACTCAACTGCGCCACGATGGAATTTGAATACTTCCCATTTAACCCCATGGGTTACAAGGTGGTGCTCTTGGACACCGTCGTAAAACACGAGCTGGCCTCATCGGCCTACAACCGTCGCCGTGAGTCGTGCGAAAATGCCTGCGCCCACATCGCCGCCAAACATCCCGAAGTGAAGTACCTCAGCGATGCCACCATGGCCATGCTCAACGAAGTGGATGCGGAGATCCCTGCCGAGGATTACATGCGTGCAGAGTACGTCATCGGCGAAAAACAGCGCGTCCTCGATGTGTGTGACGCCTTGGAAAAAGGTGATTACGAGACCGTTGGCGAGCGTATGTACGGCACACACTACGGCATGAGCAAACTCTATGAAGTGAGTTGCGAAGAATTGGACTTCCTCAACGATATCGCGAAAGAATGTGGCGTGACGGGTTCCCGAGTGATGGGCGGCGGCTTCGGCGGCTGCACCATCAACCTGGTGAAGGAAGACCTTTACGATGCCTTCATCGCCACGGCAAAAGAAAAGTTTGCCAACAAATTCGGCCACGAACCGAAGGTTTATGACGTGGTTATTTCTGACGGCGCTCGCCGACTTTAAATTAGTGTATTATTATAAATCTCTATAAATGAAACCCACATTATTAGTTTTAGCCGCTGGAATGGGTTCCAGATACGGCGCTTTAAAACAGATGGACGGTGTCGGCCCGAACAACGAGGCCATCCTCGATTATTCCATTTACGATGCCAAGCGTGCTGGCTTCGGCAAGGTGGTCTTCGTCATCCGCGAGGATTTTGCCGATGCTTTCAAGAAAGTCAACAACACGGAGAAATTTGGCATCCCCGTTGAATATGTCTACCAATCACTTGACAAACTGCCGGAAGGCTTCAGCGTCCCCGAAGGACGTGTGAAACCTTGGGGCACCTGCCACGCTGTGCTGATGGCCAAGGACGTGATTCACGAGCCTTTCGCCGCCATCAACGCCGACGACTTTTACGGCAAGGAGGCCTACGAGGTTTTGGCCAAGTATCTCATGGAATGCGAAGGCAAGACGGGCGCTTACAGCATGGTGGCCTACAAGCTGCGCAACACCATGTCGGACTTCGGCACAGTGAGCCGTGGCATCTGCACTGCTGATGAGGAAGACTACCTGCAGACCATCGTAGAACGCACTGCCATCGGTCACACTGAGGACGGCGGCGCTGCCTACACCGACGAGACTGGCTCGCATCCGCTTGACATGGATTCGCTCGTTTCCATGAACTTTTTTGGCTTCACACCTGATTTCTTCGCCTATTCCGAGAAAGGCTTCGTCGAGTTCCTGAAGGGACCCGCCCAGACCAACATCAAGGCCGAGTTCTTCATCCCACTAATGGTAAACCAAGCCATCAATGACGGAACAGCCAAGCTGAAGGTGCTGTCAAGCAACGCCTCNNTGGTTTGGCGTGACCTACAAGGAAGACAAACCCGACGTGATGCGCAAAATCCACGAGCTAATCGAGAAAGGCGTTTATCCTAACAACTTATGGCAATGAATATTGACGTTAAAGTTTGGGGCAAGACCCCTGACGGCAAAGACATTAAGCTTTATACCCTTACCAACGCCAACGGTATCAAGGTGCAGCTGAGCGACATCGGTGCAGGCATAGTGAGCATCGTCACTCCTGATCGCTACGGCCATATGGAAGACATCGTCCTCGGCTATCCACACCCATGGGATTATTTCAACGACGGTCCGTGTGCAGGCAAAACGCCTGGTCGCTTCGCCAACCGCATCGCCAACGGCCGCTTCAAAA
Source organism: Bacteroidales bacterium UBA1204 (assembly GCA_002310075.1). Next base: position 2,946 of record DBXU01000038.1, read on the forward strand.
TAGATGATGTTGAATATCAACTCGAACTCAATACCGGCGACGGCAAGCATCACCTCCACGGCGGTAGCATCGGCTTCGCCAACCAGAAATGGGCTAGTCGCATCAATGGTGAGAGTGTGGTATTCACTTATCTTAGTGCCGACGGCGAAGCGGGATATCCCGCCGAGCTGGTGTCGAAGGTGTATTACACTCTAAACGACGAAAACGAACTGAACATCCGTCTTTGCGCTTATTCCTCCGATACCACCATCGTCAACCTCACCAACCACACCTATTTCAACCTGAAAGGCGAAGGCAATGGCGACATCCTCGACCACAAGCTTCGTCTGAATGCTTCGCGTTTTTTACCTGCCACCAATGAATTAATCACCACTGGTGACATGGCGCCTGTCGCTGATACACCAATGGATTTCACGATAGCGAAACCTATTGGCCGCGACATCAAAGAGCCTTTCCCCGACTTGATTAATGGCAAGGGCTACGATAGTTGCTGGGTCATCGATGGCATCGAAAAGGACAAGCTGTGTCTTGCTGCCGAGCTCTCACACGAAGGTGTCGGACGCATGGTGAAGATCTATACCACCCAACCTGGCGTTCAGGTATATACCGGCAACTGGCTCTCAGGTTGTCCAAAGGGTAAGAATGGCCATATCTACGAAGACTACTCAGGCGTAGCCTTGGAGTGTCAAGCACTCCCCGATTCACCCAACAAGCCCAACTTCCCCAACACCTTCCTGCGTTCGGGCGAAGAGTATAATGAAACGATCATCTTTAAATTTTCAACAATATGAGTACTAAAACGAAACAATGGGGTGCCATCATCGTGATGATTGCCCTATTCGCCATGATTGCCTTCGTGACCAACCTCTGTTCACCGATGGCCGTCATTGTGAAGAACCAATTCGGCGCCAGCAACTTCCTGTCACAAATCGGCAACTATGGCAACTTCATTGCCTACTTGATTATGGGCATCCCTTCGGGTATGTTAATCAAAAAATTCGGCTACAAAAAAACTGCATTGATAGCCCTCGCCGTAGGTATCATTGGCATCCTAGTGCAATGGGCCAGCGGTAAGATGGGCTTCGGTGTTTATCTCATCGGTGCCTTCATCGCCGGCTTCTGCATGTGTATGCTGAACACTGTCGTCAACCCCATGCTGAACCTCCTCGGTGGTGGCGGCAACAAAGGCAACCAACTCATCCAAATCGGTGGCGTTTTCAACTCAGCCGCTGCCGTGGCGGTCTACATCCTCATGGGTGCCCTCATCGGCGAGGCTACCAAGGCCAAGATTTCCGATGCCACTCCTGCCCTGCTGATTGCCTTGGCCATCTTTGTCATCGGCTTTATCGTCATTCTGTTCACTAAGATTGAAGAACCTCAACAGCCTGTGGAGGTGAAATCGGAAGTCAAGGACAAATATAGTGCCTTCTCGTTCCGTCATTTCAAGCTCGGCATCTTGGCCATCTTCCTGTATGGTGGCATCGAGGTTGGTACGCCTACTTATATCCTTCAATACCTAACCTCTGAGCCGACGGCAGCAACCCCTGGTCTCGGCATGAGCGGCACCATTGCAGGTCTTATCGTAGCCGTATACTGGCTGATGATGCTCATCGGTCGTTTCATTGGCGGTGCCATTGGCGGCAAGGTTTCTTCGAAAGCCATGGTGACCACAGTCTCTATCGCAGCCATCGTCCTTGTGCTCTTTGGTATGCTCGCCCCTCAAAGCTGGCAGGTCAACGTTCCTGGCATCGACTGGGCTAACCTAAAGGTTATCTGGGCTCAAGTGCCCGTGGGAATCTTTGCCTTCATCCTGGTGGGTCTTTGCACCTCGGTGATGTGGGGCGCCATCTTCAACCTCGCCACAGAAGGCTTGGGCAAGTACACAGCCATCGCTTCGGGCGCCTTCATGACCATGGTATTTGGTTTCGCCATCATGGTGGGTTTGCAAGGTCTCGTCGCCGACTGGACAGGCAGCTACATGACCAGTTATGTTGTAGTGTTGTTCTGCGCCGCCTACATCCTCTTCTACGCCCTCTGGGGGTCGAAGAACGTCAACAAGGATATTCCAGTTGAATAATACTAATGTTTAAAAAGATATTAGGAACAGGAATAACTAGGGTGGTCAATGTGATGACACAATTGGCCACCCTCATCATGGGTACCAGATGTCTCGGCGCCGCAGAATGGGGCAAGGCTTTTGTTGCACAAACCGACATCACATTCTTGTTGATTGGCATCGAACTCGTTGCCGGCAGCGGATTGGTTTATTTCACACCTAGAAAGAAGTTCTCCACCTTGATAAAGATTTCTTATGGTTGGATCCTATTCGTTATGCTATTATATATCCTGTTATTCAATATCTTAGATTTCTTTCCTAGATTCTATCACACCGTCGTTCCTGAAGGTTATGCCATCTTGGTCTTGGCAATGACTTTCGTCTACAGCCTGCATGAATTCAACCTCAACCATTTCTTGGGCAAAGAGAGAGTGGCCACCTACAACTGGCTATTTCTTATTCAGATTCTCACCCAAGTCACAATGATGGCAGTCTTGATTTTCGCCTTGAACTTAAGAACAGCAAAAGCCTTGTTATACTCACAATTATGTGGCTACTCCCTGGCAACCTTCATCGGTTGGTTGCTGCTCTTCCCCAACTTGAAAAACGATGGCGAAGATTCTTTCAGAAGCTGCTTGAAAGAAATGCTCCACTACGGAGCTTTCATGCAACTTTCGACTTTGGTAAGCACACTAAACAAGCGGCTGAGCCTATATCTGTTAAAAATCCATTGCGACGAGAAGTCCATCGGGGTTTATGCTTCTGGCACTCAGGTTACAGAAGGCGTGAACGTAGTAGGTCAAAGTATCGGACTGGTTGCCTTTTCAGCGTTGAGCAACACAGAAAACAAACAACGCTCTTCACTATTGACACTTCGCTTCATGAAAATTGCAATCATTCTTACTTTCACCGCTTTATTAATCATCTGCCTACTTCCAACCTCGTTATTTGAATGGCTGTTTTCTGGAGAGTTTGGTGACATCCGCACCGTCATACTGATGATGGCCCCAGGTATCGTATTCTTATCAGCACACACCATATTGGCCAACTATTTCTCTGGCACAGGTAAGCCAAGATACAACCTATATGCATCCCTTATCGGCCTTGGTGTCACGATAGCATCTGCCCTTTTGTTAATCCCCTTGTTGGGTATCAAAGGAGCTGCCATCACAGCCACTTTGGCCTATGCGTCCTTGTTTGTCTACCAATGGTGCGTTTTCCACAAGCAGACAGGTTGTCAATTAAAGCAACTCATCCCCAATCGTGATGACAAGGAATGGATTGTCAATGAACTGGAAAAACTTGGCATCATCAAAACGAAGGAATGAACTCACAAATACAACATAGTAAGCACAACAAGCCCTTTGCACTAATCCTCATCGGGGTTATCTCCATTGGCATTGTGCTGTTTATTCTGAACCTGCGTTTGGGCTCGGTTTCCATCTCATTCCAAGATTTCGTGGATGTCGTCTTCAAAGGGAAAGACTCCACCTATAAGTCGATCATACTCGACTACCGGTTGCCGCAAGCCATCACGGCCTTGCTGGCGGGCATAGGGCTCTCTGTGGCAGGTCTGTTGATGCAGACCTTATTCCGCAACCCCCTCGCCGACCCTTCCCTACTTGGCATCAGCAGCGGATCGAGCCTCGGCGTGGCCTTGGTCGTCCTGCTCGGCACCGCTTCGGGACTATCGATTAATGCACTGTCACTGTGGTCCACCTTAGGCATCACCGTAGCAGCCTTCGTGGGCGCCTTTGCGGTGCTGCTCCTCATCCTCGCACTGAGTTCGAGGCTCCGTAGCATGGTCAGTCTTGTATTGGTAGGCATCATGATTGCCTACATCGCTGGCTCGGTCACCGACATCTTGAAGTTCTTCAGCCAGAAGGAAGGCTTGCATTCCTTTGTCATTTGGGGCATGGGCAGCTTCTCCAATGTAAGTAAGGCCCAACTACCCTTCTTCGCCATCGCCGTTATGGCAGGCGTCATCGGCTCATTCCTTCTGTTCAAAACCTTGAATCTCCTGCTACTAGGAGAGCGTTATGCCGAGAACCTTGGCGTCAATATCAAGTTGAGCAGCATGCTCATCATCTTGGCTTCGGGTTTCCTCACCGCCCTCATCACGGCATTCTGCGGACCTATCGCTTTCTTAGGTCTGGCAGTACCGCACATCGCCCGTTTCCTCTTGCGTACCAGCGACCATAAGGTGTTGATACCTGCTACAGCCTTCATCGGCATGTGCCTTGCCTTGTTCTGTAACCTTATTTCGCGACTCCCCTTGTTCGAAGGCAACCTACCTATCAACTCTGTCACAGCGTTGATCGGCGCGCCTATTGTGCTGTGGGTCATCTTTCACCGTCAAAAAATACTGAAATGAAAGAAGTGCTCCATACCACTAACCTGCTTATAGGCTACAAAGGCCAAGCCTTGATGCCCGAAATCAACGTGAGCCTCAACGAAGGCGACATCGTGGCCTTAGCTGGCCCCAACGGATCTGGTAAGACAACGCTTTTCAAGACACTCTCTGCCAGCCTTAAACCCGTTGGTGGCGAGGTGTCGCTGTTCAGCAAAGACATCAAGGAATACTCACCTCGCGAACGCTCCTCTTTGTTTAGCCTCGTTCTCACCGATAAGCCCGACGACCTGTTCATCAAAGTCTTCGACATCGTCTCGGCCGGACGATACCCGCACCTTGGCTTGTTGGCAAACCTCAAAGAGCAAGACGAAGCAATCATCTACGACAGCCTCGAGACCATAGGCATCACCCATCTCGCCAACCGCAACTTCGTTTCCTTGAGCGATGGCGAACAGCAAAAAGTGATGATCGCCAAGGCTTTGGTACAAGACACACCTCTTATTTTCATGGATGAACCAGCCGCCTTCCTTGATTATCCAAGTAAAATCGAGTTGGTCAACATCATGCACAAACTCTCCAGGGAGAAGCTTAAAACCATCCTTTTCAGCTCCCATGACTTGGACTTGCTGCTCCGCCACGCCGACCAGATGTGGGTAATGGCGCCAAAGCAGCCCCTACGACAAGGCACGCCTAAAGAACTTGTCGAACAGGGCACCATTGACGAGTATTTCAAGCCTATCGTCGCCAAGGATGAATTTTTCTGGCTACGATAAAGAAAAACATACCATTTTTTCATTATTTTTGCACTTTGTAATTTTTCAAGGCTTATAGTAATAATATGCAGAATATCAGAAATATAGCTATTATCGCTCACGTTGACCACGGCAAGACAACCCTCGTGGACCGTATCCTTTACCAATCCCAACTCTTTAAGGAATCGGACGAAGCGCCTGGTCAACTCATTTTGGACAACAACGACCTCGAACGCGAACGTGGCATCACCATTCTTTCAAAAAACGTGTCCGTTCGTTATAAGGACGTAAAGATCAATATCATCGACACCCCTGGCCACGCCGACTTTGGTGGCGAGGTAGAGCGCGTGCTCAACATGGCCGACGGCGTACTGCTTTTAGTCGACGCTTTCGAAGGCCCCATGCCGCAGACCCG
>DBXU01000038.1:8557-8736 GCA_002310075.1 Bacteroidales bacterium UBA1204
GTGGTCATCAACAAGGTGGACAAACCGAATTGTCGTCCCGACGAAGTGCAGGAGGCTGTCTTCGACCTGATGTTCAACCTTGGCGCCACCGAAGACCAACTGGACTTCCCCACCGTCTATGGCTCGTCGAAGCAAGGCTGGATGTCAGACGATTGGAACAATGTCACCGACAACGTCTC
>DBXU01000150.1:0-2275 GCA_002310075.1 Bacteroidales bacterium UBA1204
CTCCGCTACGAAGGCTACAAGAAGCTTGCTGAAGGGAAATAATTCCTAGTCAAATGTTTGTAGAGACGGTGCATGCACCGTCTCTACTTTTTTTAAAACCTACCAAAAAAAAGACAAAGTCAATAATGGATTCGGTATCCTTCGTTAGATTTGTTATTTTGTAGTTTATTGTGCCGTTGGTACCAATATGTTTAAAATCTCTTCCGAAACAGTTACTTTAAAAGACAAAATATTTCATTATCATGTTTTGAAATATTTCCTTGGCTTTAGATTTCATATCGTTCGTATGTTCTATAAACTTTATGAAATCTATATCAGATACGCTTAAATCTCTTTCCTCAATGAATGTCTTTTTCCCGTTGATTTGACGTGTTATTTTGTATCCGTATCCTTTTGAATTAGCATAAGAGGTCGTCTGAAATTGAATGCTCCCATTGGGAAAATGTAAAGTCACATCAAAATGCGGAGTGCCTACGTGTGTGGTCCCTTCTCCTATTTGATCAACAACAGTTGGAATATTTCCTATTATAGAAGAAAAACGGCTTGTTGGCTGCTGTATTAGTGCTTTAAAATGGTCTTTTTTGTTATACGTTTGTCTAATTTCATCTTTCCATTTGTCCGTTATTTGAGGAATTAGAGATTCGATTTCTTCTTTATTTAAGTCTTTCCAAAAACTTGTATCATAACCATATGCGGTTGTTGATTTAATCTCTTGGCTTTTATTTGATATGTCGTCGATATATGGATCAAATACTCGGTAAATATACCAACTATTTTGATAATACTCCCAAACTAAAGATTCTTCATAATTGGCACATCGTTGGAAAATGCTTTTGAGTTTTGAATATGGTTCAACTAAATAGCTTTGGTAACTTAATGTATTAATATCCCAATCTTTTGTACTCGCTGAATAAAAATATGAAGTTTTGACAAAATAAGACTTTAAAAAATCTTCAATATCAAATACTCTAACATAGTCGCACAATTCGGCAATGAATCTATCATATTTATTCACTAATTCTGTAACGCTTTCTTTGTATGCGTCATTTTCCTTGTAAATTGTACTTGGCAAATATAAGTGCAGTATTTCTTGAATCTCTTTGGGATAAATATCAAACTTGTCTATTATTTCCCTTTTATAGTAAAAAGGTGTCGCTATGTTATAAGCTTCATGTTTATCTTGATGATGTCGGGCTTGCCTTATTTTATATGAAACTACAATATCTGAAAGTTGGTCAACAATCAAAAATGATTTGTGAAAGTAGTATTCAGAATTATCAAGAAAGTCAACAATAAAACCATACCCTTTAGGGTCAAGGAATTTAATCCATCCTATATGGATGAGTTCTTTGTCTGCCATTTTGTGGAATGTATTTGTGTTTATTGTTTTTGTTCTATAATATGCCCGTCATTTTAGTCGCTCAAGCATATGGAATCTTATTGTTGGGATTTTTATCACATTATCTAAATAACGCTACCTCGTGAAAATTATTGCTAAAGGGACAATGAACGTAACACCAAACTTCGCGTACATGAAACCAATAGAAGAAATCAATCCTAATTCTGACTAATAACCAGCGTGTCCAGTTTTGGGCGCGCTGGATTTTTTTTTGCGGCTGCCACTGTGTGACAGCCCTACAACCTGGGACGAAATTGTCCCATTGGGTTGTAGGGCTGTCGTATCACGTCAGCCGCAATCATGAAAAATGCAAATTGTTTTCCGCCAAATTGTTTTGTCATTAAAAATCAATATCTTTGCAGAAAATTGAATGTCAATGCCATACAATCTGCCACAACGGAAATCGCCGCGTGCCACATGGCATGATTACAATGGCGGTAGGTATTTCGTGACATTTTGCACGAAAAACCATGAATTGTATTTTGGCAATGTGGCTGATGGTCGGCTGGAATTGTCGGAAATTGGGAAATATGCATTACAATGCATCGAAAAAATCCCGGAAATCAATGATAATGTCGTGGTTCCCGAATTTGTGGTGATGCCGAATCACGTTCACATGATTGTTATTGTTGATAATCCAATTGAATGGCCGGATGATGAACAATTGTCGCAATTCGACCAGCGGCTGCCCCAATGGGACAGCCCTACAGCCCAAAACGGAAACATGATGCATGATGGTGGGTCTGTAGGGCTGTCGTATTACGGCAGCCACTGTGACGAACCAATCATTGATGATTCCCAATTGGACAAAAACGAGGAAATGCAGCGCCGTTCCCATTGTTGCGGGCGGCTGTCGCGTATCATTGGACAATACAA
>DBXU01000150.1:2313-17737 GCA_002310075.1 Bacteroidales bacterium UBA1204
TTCCATGACCATATCATTCGGAATTGGACGGAAATGAACCACATTGCCCAATATATCCAAAATAACCCTATGAAATGGGAATTGGATCGGTTTTATAAAAAGAAATAAAAGCTTCCAATAACAATTATCATCAATATGAAAAAACTTATCTTAAATGTCATTTCGTTGATCGTTCTGTCTGCCTGCACAAAACAACAACTCCCTGTCGCCAATTACGACATCATTCCACAACCCAAGGAGGTTCAACTTAATAATGAAGAGAAGCCATTCGAACTAGGCCCCAAGACCCTTATCTATTACGAATCGGGTCTCCAACGTGAGGCACAGTTTATGGTCGAATATGTGAACGATATCATGGGCTATGCCATGAAGATGGAGGAATACCAAAGCCAACCCGATGGTATTGTGCTGAAAGTGGTCCCCGAGGATTTCGACCAAGCCGAAGCCTACGAAATCAACATCACCTCCAAGCAAGTCACCATCAAAGGCGCCGACGCTGCCGGTGTGTTCTATGGCATCCAAACCCTCCGCAAGAGCTTACCCATCTTTCAGCTCTCAACTCTCAACTCTCAACTCCCTTGCGGAACAATACGCGACTACCCCAACTTCGCCTATCGAGGTATGCACCTCGATCCCTGCCGCCATTTCATCCCTTTGGACTCGGTGAAGGTTTACATCGACATGCTGGCCATGCACAACATGAACCAGTTCCATTTTCACCTCAGTGAGGACCAAGGCTGGCGCATAGAAATCAAGAAATACCCAGAGTTGACGGAGATTGGCGCATACCGTAATGGCACGGTCATTGGGCATAACGGGAACCTCTACGATACCATCCGACATGGCGGTTTCTATACCCAAGACGAACTCCGTGACCTCATCGAATATGCCGCTGAGCGTCACATCAACATCATCCCTGAAATCGACCTGCCTGGCCACATGCAGGCGGCTTTGGCTTGCTATCCGCAATTAGGCTGCACGGGTGGTCCCTACGAGGTGTGGAAGCGNNTGGGGCGTGTCGGAAGACGTGCTTTGTGCAGGCAACGAGGAGGCAATGCGATTTGCCGAGGACGTGCTTAACGAGGTGATGGACCTGTTTCCTTCGCCCTATATCCACATCGGTGGCGACGAATGTCCCAAGGTGCGCTGGGAGCAATGCCCGAAATGCCAAGCCAAAATCAAGGAACTGGGCATCAAGAAAGACGGCAAGTTCTCTGCCGAGGACTACCTGCAGAGCTATGTGATGAACCGCATGGCAAAGGTGGTGGAAGCTCGTGGGAGGCGTGTCATCGGTTGGGACGAGATCCTGGAAGGCAACGTCTCTGAGACGGCCATCATTATGAGCTGGCGTGGCACGGAAGGTGGCATCGAGGCAGCACGTGAAGGACATGACGTGATCATGGCACCATCGTCGCACCTGTATTTCGACTACTACCAAAGCGAGGACATCGCCAGCGAGCCCATGTGCATCGGCGGCTACCTTCCCGTGGAACGTGTGTATGAGTTCCAACCCCTGCCTGAGGAGCTGACACCCGAGCAGCAGAAACACATCATCGGTGTGCAAGCCAACATCTGGACGGAATACATTGCTCATTTCTGGCATGTGCAGTATATGGCCCTGCCGCGCATGGAGGCTTTGACGGAAATACAGTGGAACAATCCACAAGATCGTGATTTTGAGACTTTTGTGGAGCGTTGCCGCCACATGGTGCAACTCTACGACCTCTATCATTACACCTATGCCGACCACATCTTCAACCCACAGGTCTGGGCCGACACGGTGGAAGCCAATCTGGCCACCCGCAAGCCCATCACCCTGCGCCAACANNCCTGCCGAGAAATACACCTACGAAGGCGCATCGTTGCTCAATGATGGCAACTTGGGTAGGGGAGCCTACAACTCGGGGCGTTGGCTGGGCTTCTGCGGCTATCCATTGGATGCCGTCATCGACTTGGAGCAACCTGCCGAGATGCAGCATGTCCGTTTCCATGCCTTGGTGAACAAAGGCGCATGGATCTACAACCCGAGCCAAGTCAAGGTGTTGGTTTCAGATGATGGCGAGAATTTCCGCGAGGTGGCACAGAAAGACATCCCGATCTCCACTTGGGAAGACAGAGATGGCATCTTCGCCTACGAAGTGGACTTTGAGCATGTCAAGGCAAAGTATGTCGAAGTCATCATCTCGGGCTACGACCTGCCCGAAGACCATAGCGGATTTGGCAATCCTGCTTGGATTTTCGTGGATGAAATAGAAATTGATTAAGCTTTTTTAAGCAAAATCACATACACCGGGAAATGGTCACTATAACCACCCATCCAGACGCCGCTGCCGAAGGTGCGGAAGGGATAGCCGTTGTATTTGCCACCATGCTGCTTCAAGAACTCTTTATTGTGCACCTTCGCATTCTTGAATTGGTAACTGTCGTAGCCGTTGGGTAATAAGGCAGGGGTGAGGATCATTTGGTCGAGTACGCCAGGTGCATCACGGTAAAAGTTGGTTCCAAAGCCTTTCTTGTGCAAATCATACATGGAGTTGTAAAAATCACCCTCGCGCATGTCTTCTATTCTTCCTGAGGCACGCAGGTAATGCGTCACGCTTTTGCTGTCGGGATAGTCATTAAAGTCACCCATCATGATGATTTTGGCGTTTGGGTCTTCATAAAGGATGGAGTCTGCTATGTGGCGGCAGAGGGTGGCGGCAGCAATGCGGCCAGGCATGGAGCGTTTTTCACCACCGGCACGTGAAGGCCAGTGCATGACGATGAAGTGCATCATCTCGCCGTCAAAGAGACCCGAGACGACCAGTTGGTCGCGGGTGATGAACTCAGGGTCTTCGGGGACAATGGTGCGATAGGATTTGCTGTTGGTCGGCTTGAAATATTTCGGATTGTAAATCAAACCCACATCCACGCCACGGCGGTCGGGAGAGTCGTAGTGTACCACTTGATAGTTTCTGTCCTTCAATTCAGGTTGGGAAACAAGGTCTTCCAACACGGTGCGATTTTCCATCTCCGACATGCCAAGGACGGCCACACCATCGGGCGACCAGTCGATGCCAATGGTGGAGATGGCATAAGCCATGTTGTGGAGTTTTGACATGTATTTTTCAGTATTCCACTGGTTAACGCCTTGAGGCAGGAACTCCTCATCGTTCTTGTTCGGATCGTTGATGGTGTCGAAGAGGTTCTCTAGGTTGTAAAACCCGACAATGCCGACTTTATAGGCCTGTTTTTCTTGTGCGGTAAGGCTTATAGAACCAATGAAAAAGGCCAAAACAGCAAGTATGGGAGCAAAATGTTTGTTCATGGAGGGCATGAAATTAGGGTTGATAACGCGGCAAAGGTAGCAAATTAATCCAATAAAAATGATAGTTACAAAAGAACTTTTTCCTATCTTTGTCCGTTTGATTCGCTCAATCCTTTTCGCAATTTATAATAAGTTAAATATGAAGAAATTCTTACTATTATTGGCGGTTCCTGTATTGATGGTGTCGCGACTATCAGCCCAAGTCATCGACTCCACCGACTTGAACCAAAACGACTTGCCGACGGTGATCCTGATGGATTCCGACTTTGAGGAGTCTTCCACCTCGGTCAACGATGCCTCCACTTTGCTCAACTCGTCACGAGATGTGTTCAACAGCATCGCGGCCTACAACTTCGGCTCGCTGCGTTACCGTGTGCGCGGCAACGACTCGAAATACAGCGACGTAATGATCAACGGCATCCTGATGAACGACCCTGAGACCGGGAGGCCTGTCTTCTCTAACTGGGGTGGACTCAATGACGCTTTCCGCAACTCAGTGCTTGTCGAAGGTCTTGGTAAGACGGATGCTGGTTTTGGCAATCTCGGCGGCTTGACAGCCTACTCGACGCGTGCCTCACAGTACCGCAAACAGATCTCGTTGAGTTATGCTTTCAGTAATCGTTCCTACAACCACCGCGCCATGGCTTCTGTCGGCACCGGTGAGATGGGGAAAGGCTGGTATCTGATGGCTCATGCCAGTGGACGTTATGCGGGCAAGGGCTATACGGAAGGCACCTTCTATCAAGCTTACAGCTATTTTCTCTCCGTGGAGAAGAGGATCAACGACAAGCATAGCATCGACCTTACCGTCTTCGGCGCACCGTCGCAGCGTGGCGGCTCTGCTCCCGTGGTGCAAGAAGCCTACGATCTTGTTGGATCCAACTATTACAACCCCAATTGGGGCTATCAAACCGTGGATGCTAATGGTAAGCAAATCATTCGTAACTCGCGAGTGAGCAACTACCACCAGCCTTTCACACAACTCACTTGGTATTGGACGCCCAACAAACGCACGGAGTTCAACACTTCGTTCTTCTACTTCGGCGGCCCTGGTGGACAGACTTCACTCGAATGGGGTGAAGCTCCCGACCCGCGCCCTGACTACTATAAGAACTTGCCGAGTTATTATCTCTCCCATGCCCATAGCACAGCAGAACTTGAAGCACAATTGGAAGCCTGGCGCAATCGTGACCCCAAGGTTACTCAAATTGATTGGGATGGCCTCTACAATGCCAACCGCAATCACTTGTTTACAGTTCAGAACGCCAATGGCATAGCCGGCAATGCTATTACAGGCAACGCCTCCAAATACATTCTTGCTGAGCGTCATTATGACAAGATGCAAACGGGCAACGCCACCTACTTCAAACACGAGTTCAAGCCCAACCTCATTATGACGGGAGGCTTTTCTGTTAGCGCATCAAGGACACACTATTATGAGAAGGTGAATGATCTGCTTGGCGGTGATTATTATTTCGATATTAATAAGTATGCCGAGAACCTTGAGAGCGATGAGTGCCAGACCAACCTGCTCACCCCCAACCATGTGGCCAAAGTCGGCGATATCATTGGATACAACTACTACGCCAACCGCAATTACGGCCGCATTTGGGACCAGATCAATTGGCTCGTTGGCAATTTCGACCTTTATTTGGGCTTCCAAGCCGAGTTTACGCAGATTTGGCGTGAGGGCCTCTGGAAAAGCGGCTCTTTCGCCGATAACTCATACGGCAAAGACCAGATGCACAATTTCTTCGACCCGAGTGTGAAGGCAGGTGTGACCTATGCCATCAACGGTCGCAACCACATCGTTGCCAACATGGCCTATATACTGCAAGCTCCGCAGTTCCGTGATATCTACGTGTCGCCCCGTACCCGTCACACAGTGGTGGAAGGCGACCTGAAGAGCGAGCGTATTAACGCATTCGACCTGAGTTATCTGTATCGCTCGCCTATCTTTAAGTTCCGCATGACGGGCTATTATTACACCTATCAAAATCTTATCTGGAACCGTAGCTTCTATTGCGAAAATGTGTTCCAAAACACACAAACCAGTGCCAACTCTTACACCAGCGAGTTCATTAACTTCATTATGACAGACATTAACCAGAAGAGTCTTGGCGTAGAAATGGGTGCTGAATATAACGTTTCGCCCACCGTCACCTTGCAGGCTGTCGCTGCCAACGGCATCCATGTGTATCGCAACAACCCCATCTTCTCGGTGTATGACGACAACAATGCCACGGCCTATATCCAAAATAGTGTCGCCTACTTGAAAGACTATCACGTTTCCTCTGGCCCTGAGACAGTGGCTTCGTTGGGCGTCAAATACAACTCGCCAAAATACTGGTGGGTGAGCCTTAACGCCAACTATATGGCTAATATGTACTTCGACGTGAACCCCTATAACCACACTGAAGAAGGTATGCTTCACTACGCACAGGGCGATATTCGTATCGAGGATGTACTTAGACAGACCCCGATGAAAGATGCCTTTACGCTCGACTTCTATGGAGGTTTCTCGAAGCGCTATAAAGGCTATTACTTCCTCGTGAATGTGAGTGTCAATAACTTGCTCAACAACAAGAATACCATCCTTTATGGCTACGAGCAGTTGCGCTTCAATGCCAATAACCCCGATATGTTCCCCGACAAATATTCGTATATGTACGGGTTGAATTATTTCATCAGCCTTACAGTTAGAAAATAAATAATAAAACACATAATAAAATGAAAAACAAACTATTCAATGCATTCCTTCTTCTTACTATGGTGGGTCTGATGTTCACCGCCTGCAAGAAAGAATATCCCGAACCACCAATCCAGAACCTTCCGGTGGGAAAGGTTTACACTATCGAAGAAATCCTTGCCATGGAATCGGGCACTGTGTTCGCCGAAGACGCCTCGGTGTATGGCATCATTACTGCCGACGAGCAGTCAGGCAACCTCTACAAGACCGCTTTCTTACAAGATCGTGCCACTGGTGCTGCCATTGAGCTGTTCCTTTCAGCCCCTAGCGGTGTCCGCATTGGCGACTCCATCCGTGTCTACTTGAAGGACGTCACATATTCGAAATACTTCAACCTTCCGCAGTTGACCAATTTTGAGGCGGACGGCCATATTGTCATTTTGGCCAACAACAAGCCTATCGAACCTGCCTTAACCACTATTTCCAATATCACTGCCGGTCAACATTTGGGAGGCTTGGTTCGATTGGAGAATGTGAAGTTTACGGAACAAAACACTTTTGCAGAGCCAAACACTTATGGCAATCGTACTTTGATTGATGTTATGAATCCTGCAAATAATGTGGTTGTGCGCACCAGTAACTATGCCAACTTCGCCAATGATTCATTGCCGCAAGGAGCAGGCAACTTGGTTGCCATCGCAACCGTATACAATAGCACTTGGCAGCTCTACATTCGTTCGGCAAAAGAACTGGAGTTTGACGGATATGTTCCCGGCGGAGAATCGGGCTTACCTTACTTCCAAGACTTTAGCTCTACATTTGGCACTTATACTACCTATAGCGTCACTGGTGAGCAAGAATGGGAGATTGAATACAATACAGCCAAAATGACGGGTCATGTCGACAATAGTAACTTTGCCAACGAAGACTGGCTGCTTTCGGCCCCCGTGTCTCTCGTTGGTGTCGACCATGTGAAAGTGGGCGTCAATTATGCGGCTCAATACCAAAACAGCAATACCGAAGACGTTACACTTCAGATCTCCAAGGATTATGTGGCAGGAACCGACCCGCTTACGGCCAATTGGACACAAATGGAAGTCACCTATCCGAATACTGCTAACTGGTCGGAATTCAAAACCATTGAGACCAGCTTGGACGATTTCCTCGGTGAGACCGTAACGGTGGCTATCAAGTTCCTTTCTTCTGAAACGCAATCCAGGACCTTTGAAATCAAATACATCCTCGTCGAAGAGGGCGTTCCTGGTGATGGTCCTACACCCCCCACGCCAACTCCTGGTGGCGAGCTTCAAAGCATGCCTTACACACAGTCGTTTGCCGACAATTTTGGAACTTATATGACATACGATGCTTTGGGCCCCCAATCATGGATGATCGACTTCCATACCGCTAAGATGACAGGCTATTCCGGTGGCTCTCATGCCAACGAAGACTGGCTTATTTCTTCTCCAGTGGCGGTTGCTGGTGTGGACAATGCCAAGGTTTCTGTGACATATTCCGCTCAATATCAGAATGCTGACGAGACTGATGTTACCTTGCAGGTCTCTACCGACTATGTCTACGGCAACGATCCAACTACTGCCAATTGGACGCGGATGCAGGCTACTTATCCGAATACTTCCAGCTTCAACGATTTCCAAACTGTAGAAACGAGTTTGAATAATTTCATAGGACAGAATGTGTTTGTTGCTATTAAATATACTTCTACGGATGCTCAGTCGAGAACGATTGAAATCCAAAGCATTACGGTGCAAGAGGGTAGCGGCGTGACCCCGCCCGAGCCGCCTACTCCAAGTGAAGTGGAAGGTGACGGTAGCCGTGAGAACCCGTATACAGCCAATGATGTAATTGCATTGGGTATCGAGACTTCCGATGGCAATAAGTATTGGGTGAAGGACTTTATCGTTGGTGCAATTGATCCCGACAATCATTATGCTTACAACTTTGGCTCTACGAGTGTGAAGACCAATCTCATTATCTCGTCCAATGCGGGAGCTTCTACCGAAGATGAGTGTGTTCCTGTTCAACTACCAGCTGGTGATGTTCGCACCGGATTGAACCTTGCCGATAATCCTGGCAACTACCAACAGGAAGTGTTGCTTTATGGAACGCTTGAAAATTATTTCCAGAAACCCAGTGTGAAAAACGTTACTTATGCTGAAATCAATGGCAATAGCTTTGGCACCGACCCAGGCGCTCCAACGCCTCCTCCGACACCAGGAAACGAGTATTTCAACCAGACGTTGACCTCGCAAAGCAGTTTCAACACTTTCAGCAGTTATAACGTTGCGGGCGAACAGGAATGGCATTTCGACTCGTCCCATTCGAATTATGGCGCTCAGATGTCCGGCTATGCCAACAATGTTTCCTATGCCAATGAAGATTGGTTCATCAGCCCAGTGATTGATTTGAGCGGCAGCACCAATCCAGTCTTGTCATTCGACCATGCCCGCGGACCCGCTAACAGCATTAACGTAGGTGTCGCCGAAGGCTATTATACCGTTTGGGTGACTAATGATTACACCGATGGCGAGGATCCGAATCAGGAAAGATGGATTGAACTCACAGGTGTCAATCATGGCACCTCGGCATGGGGCTTCGTCAGCTCTGGCAATCTCGTTATTCCTTCTGAGTTTAAGACCTCCACTTGTCGCATAGCTTTCAAGTATTTGAGCATCGACGGTGCTTCGGCCACTTGGGAAGTGAAGAATGTAGTGATCAAGGAACAATAAGTTTCCATACTTAACAATCAAAAAAGCCTGCCTTCGGGCGGGCTTTTTTTGTGTGATTCGCTTTCAGTTTGCAATTTTCCGCTATCTTTGCACGTTGAATAGCAAACGAATTTGAAATGTCAGAGAATCTAGTCATCATCCCGACGTATAAGGAGAAAGAGAACATCGAGAAGATCATCCGCTATGTTTTCAACTTGCCCATGGCCTTCGATATTCTCATTATCGACGACAACAGCCCCGATGGCACCGCAGATATCGTTAAGACATTGATGACGGAGTTTGATGATCGTCTGTTTATGATTCAGCGTGCGGGCAAGTTGGGCCTTGGCACAGCTTATATAACGGGTTTCAAGTGGGCCTTGGAACGTGACTATCAGTATGTCTTTGAGATGGATGCCGACTTCTCGCACAATCCCGATGACCTATCTCGTTTGCATGATGCCTGCGCCAATGGTGCCGACCTCGCAATTGGCTCGCGCTACAAGACCGGTGTCAATGTGGTCAACTGGCCCATGGGTCGTGTGCTGATGTCGTATTACGCTTCTGCCTACGTCCGTTTCGTCACAAGGATGCAGGTGCGCGACACCACGGCAGGTTTCGTTTGTTATACGCGCAAAGTGCTTGAGACCATCGACTTCGACAGGATCAAGTTCGTTGGCTATGCTTTCCAAATCGAGATGAAATACACAGCATGGAAACTCGGTTTCAAGATAGAGGAAGTGCCAATCATCTTCACCGATCGCCGTGAGGGACAGTCGAAGATGAGCAAGGGCATCTTTAGAGAGGCCGTGTTTGGCGTCATCAATTTGCGCTGGAGAGGCATGACAGGTAGAATTAAACCCAGAAAAGTCTGATGAACTACTATATTAAGAGTGCGACACTTGTCAACGAAGGTCAGACCTTTGTGGCAAGTGTTTTTGTTTCGGAAGGCAAGATTGCCAAGATTGTACGTGAGGGCCAGGTCCCTGAGCCCGTCGAAGGGCCGGTTGATCAAGTCATCGATGCCAAAGGCAAATACCTGATCCCAGGCATCATTGACGAGCATGTGCATTTCCGTGAGCCAGGTTTGACACATAAGGCTGATATCTACACTGAGAGTCGTGCTGCTGTGGCAGGCGGTGTGACCTCTTTTATGGATATGCCCAATACCAATCCGCAAACGACCACCCAAGAATTATTGCAGCAAAAGTTCGACCTTGCGGCCGAGAAGTCGCTGGCCAACTATTCTTTCTATTTGGGCGCAACCAACGACAACCTCTCGGAAGTCGTTAAAACCGATCCTAAAAAGGTATGCGGTATCAAGTTGTTTATGGGTTCCAGTACAGGCAATATGTTGGTTGACAAGAACGAAGTCTTGGTGCGCTTGTTTAGGGAATCACCTTGCCTTATTGCTGCGCATTGTGAAGACGAAATGACCATTCATGCCAATACGGTTCGCTGTAAGGACTTGGCTGCCAAGGGGGAGGTCATAGCTGATGCGAGTATTCATCCATTTGTCCGCACCATGGAGGCATGTTACAAATCTTCCGCCAAGGCTGTCGACATGGCCGAGAAATTCGGTGCCAGGCTTCATGTGATGCATATTTCGACCCAAAGGGAATTGTCGCTGTTTAGAAACGACATACCATTGAAAGACAAAAAGATAACGGCTGAAACTTGTCCGCATTACTTGTGGTTCGACAATCATGACTATGAGGAAAGGGGTTTTGCCATCAAGTGCAATCCCGCCATCAAGTCGCATCGCGACAAGGAAGCCCTGCTTCTTGCTTTACATGATGGCGTGATCGATACCATCGGCACTGACCATGCACCTCATCTGAAAGAGGAGAAATTTACGGGAGACTATTTTACGAGCAAATCAGGCTTTCCGTCTGTCCAACATTCCTTGGAGCTGATGACTAATGTATTGCCCAATGATCTGCCCCTATTGGTGCAACTCATGTGCCACAATCCCGCCATCTTATATCAGATTGACCGTCGAGGCTTCATTCGTGAAGGCTATCATGCCGACTTGGCCTTGGTGGATATGGATGCAAATCACAGGATTGCAGATGAAAATGAATACTCTAAATGTGGCTGGACTCCATATAATGGCGTACTATCCCATTGTCGGGTGACGCATACCTTTGTGAATGGCGACATGGTGTTTGAAAATGGCATCTTCCATGAAGAGAACAGGGGCTTGCGGTTGTGTTTTAATAGGTAAATCAATTGAATAAAAATAATATGAAAAAAGCGTTGTTATTGTTTTCCATGGTGTTGGCCATGGTTGCTTGTACACCCCGTTTGGATGAGAAAGTGGTTGTGTCTTATCCTGACGGTACTACGCAGAAAGCCCAGTATTTCAACCGAAAAGGTGAATGTGTGAAAGAGGTTGAGTATTATGAGACCGGCCAGGTAAAAATGGAAGGTGCCATGAAAGACGAGAAGCGCGTTGGGGAATGGAAGGCATATTTTCCAGATGGACGTATGCAAAGTATCGGCACTTTTGTCGATGGATTGCGTACGGGTAAAGCCACGATATGGCAGGAAAACGGCAACCTCCTACAAGAAGGCTTCTTTGAAGAAGGTAAACATGTAGGAAAATGGAAGTTCTACGATGAGCAAGGCAACCTGATGAAGGAAGTCGATTTCGGCAAATAAAGCCTATTTTTTATCCTTCCAGCTGAACAAGTTTATGCCGAAGGTGAACTCGGCGTAGTCAATGACGACTTCATGCACTTTCATGAAGCTGCCCACGAACATGTTACGGTTTTCGCCAAGGTAATATTTAAAGCCTAAGCGGCCGTAGAAGGTGCGGTAGCAGGGTGGGAGGTAGGTGTCCTCAAAGTTGCTTTCCGATGACTCGGCCAAGCCCCAGGTCTTCTTTTGGTCAGTGCCAAAATAGATTCCGTGCCAGAGGTAATAGGCGCCACCGAGGCAGAAAGCAAAGCGGTTGTAGTTAATCTCGAACATGGCCGATGGTGCGAAGTGCAAGCCGCGGGCGAAGCTGTATTCCATTAGCGGGATGGCGTCGTCACCGGAGAAGTATTCGTGACCGTCACCGTACATCTGATGCGCTTTCTCATACATGCGTTTGGTCTCGCCCGTCCAGCCAAAGTCCAACGCGAGGTCGTAACTGAATTTTGGGTGGAATTGACGGTGTATGCCGAGTTGGATGACGTCTGCGAAGTAATAGGGGCGTTCCTCGGGCAGGTCGCTGACCATGGTGCCATCGGCGGTTTGGTAGCTGCGCATCCATTCGTTGGTTTGCAACAGGCCAACCGATTCTGTGGCAAAGATGGAAGTGGTCTTTTGGAATTTTGGACGTGGACGCTCTTTAGGGACCATTTCTGGTCTTCCATTGGGATGATAACGCAAGCCAACCAACCAACTGAATACATTGATACCGCAGTTGGGAAGCCGAAGGGCTGCATTGGAAGAATGCGAAAACTGGTAGCGGACCAACAGGTCGAAATTGTCCTCAATCATGAAAGTCGGCCCAGCATCAATAGCGAGGTGTACATTGGCAACGGAACCTATAAACTCGTCACCATGCTTGGTCCAAAAAGATAAGCCCCCCATAATGTCGTAGTCGAACGACCAATGCTTTCCTTGGTACAGGTGTCCGTTGATAAAACCGCCTACTGAGTAACAGTCGCCGAGCGGACGCCAAGAGGTTCGCTCATAACCATTTTCGTCTCTGTCGACAAACTTGATGCTGTCCACATGGTTTTTTTCCAATCTCAGAAAAGCTCCGAAAGATGGGTGGTTGAAGTCACGCTCCCATTTCATTCGTCCATCAGTCTGACGGCCGATGCGAAGGTCAAGGCCATATTGAGGCAAGACTTTCATATAGGCATGGCGTTCTTCGAAAGGGTAATACTTTCCAAGACGGGCATCGGCTTCAAAATAAGTGCGGTTGTCGTAAGCGTAAAATGATGATTCTTGTGCTGTTATGGTTCCTGAAAAAACCACGGCAATCAAAAGGATTAAAATAAAAGGAGTTTTCCTTGTGTGGTTCAAATGCGCTTTTTTCATAAGTATTGGTTATGGATAGATAAAGGTTATTTGTTCGCTTTTTCTTCGTCGTTGTTGTACCATTCAAGATAGGCTTGAGTACAGGCTGTACCTGAATCTACAAGTTTCTGTTTGTTTTTATCCGAAATGTCGAAGTCAATGGGGCCAACGTCAAAGGTGTCGATGAAGACCGTACGTTGCCAATCGTCGTTGTGTAGGTGCACGCTGTCCTGTGCGTCGAGGAGTGTGGTGATTAAGGCCTTTGTGTATGAGAACAAGGACTTGATTTCTTTCGCTGGGGGCTGGAACTCTGGATCAATGAACTTGGCAATCTCGTCTTTTCCATCCAAGCGGAAGCCTAAGGTCTCTTTGTTGTAGACATAGAGGTTTTTGGATTGACCAGGTCGGGCAGTCCTGGGTACTATGGTTGACAACTTATCATTGAGGACTTCGTAATAGTCGGTCCTTCTTGCGTTGTTTTGTTGGTCGTAAACAAGGTTCTTACGATCGAAGACTTTGATGGCGTAGTTGTCGAGAAGTCCACCGTCGACATAAATATGATTGTCTTTGTTGACGCCTTTCACCGCGGCAAAGAACAGCGGGATGGACATGGAGATACGAGCGGCATCCGCCACTTTAACATCTGGGGTGTTTTTTGCATTGAACACCTTTGAACAGCCTGTCGAAAGGTCGGCACCGATCAAACTGATTTCCTTGTATTTTTGAGCCTTTGCAAGGCCGTTGAAAGTGATTTCTCCATCGCCGGTTTTTTGCTTGATATAGTCAGCCATCAGGTTACGGAAGAAGTCGCCTTTATACCAACCGTAATCCGTGATGAAGCGTTTAGCGTCGCGAATATAACCCCAAGAGTCGTCAAGGAAGTTCTGGAAATTGAGATTCCAAAGGATGTCTCTCAGTTCGGCGGCAGAATAGCCTAATCCGACGAGAACTGCCACCATGGCGCCTGCAGAGGTGCCTGCCACGCGATTGATGTCTTTGAGAATGCCTTCTTGGTCAAGGACCTCAAGGGCGCCCACGTAGGCGATACCTTTTACGCCACCACCTTCGAAGACAAGGTTCTTGAAGTGATACTTGTTTGTGTCGTTGTTCTTGTTCATGGTATGTCGTTTTTTATCATCAATCAACCATCCAGGTGGTGCCTTCCTTACCATCCTTCAAAGTGATGTGCAACTTGGCAAGCTCGTCTCGGATCTTGTCGCTGGTGGCCCAATCCTTGTTGGCGCGGGCTTGTTTTCTGATGTCAATGATGGTCTGCATGAGGCCGTCGACAATGGCGCCACTGCCATCTGAGGCATTGCTTTCCACCAATCCTAGAATATCGAAGACAAAATCATTGAAGAGTTTGGTGAGCATCTCCAATTCATTTGCGTTGATTTGAGCCTTGCCGTCTTTGATTGTGTTGACGATGCGCACAGCCTCGAAGAGATTGGCAATCACGATGGGGCTATTGAAGTCGTCGTTCATGGCATCGTAGCAGGCATCAACAATCTTTTGGATGTCGAGGCTGTTAGCGCCTTCGGTGGCCTTTAACGTCTTAACCGCTTTCACGGCTTCCATCAGGCGGTTGTAGCCTTTCTCGGCGGCNNGCTTCGTTGCTGAAGTCCAAGGTGCTACGATAATGGGCCTGCAGGATGAAAAAGCGGATGGTCATGGGGCTATATGGCTGCGCAATCATCTCCTCGCCCTTGGCGTTGATGTGGCTGCCGTTGAAGAACTCGTCGAGGGTGATGAAGTTGCCCAACGACTTGCCCATCTTTTGTCCACCAATGGTGATCATGTTGTTGTGCATCCAATAGGTGACGGGCTGTTTGCCGTTGGCGGCCACGCTCTGCGCAATCTCCGACTCGTGGTGAGGGAACATGAGGTCCATGCCGCCTCCGTGGATGTCGAAGGTCTCACCGAGGTACTTGCAGCCCATGGCCGAGCATTCCATGTGCCAGCCTGGGAAACCGTCGCTCCAAGGCGAAGGCCAACGCATGATATGCTTGGGCTCGGCTTTCTTCCAAAGGGCGAAGTCAACAGGGTTGTGCTTTTCTTCTTGACCACTCAGCTCGCGTGTGGTGTTGAGCATCTCCTCGAAGTTGCGTCCCGAGAGGATGCCGTAGGGATGCTCCTTGTTGTATTTTTCGATGTCGAAATACACCGAGCCGTTNNTTCTCCACGTAGGCATAGCCGTGGTCAAGGATCTTTTGGACCATGGCAATCTGCTCGATGATGTGACCCGAGGCGTGTGGTTCAATCGAAGGACGCAGCACATTCAGCTTGTCCATGGCGGCATGGTAGCGGTTGGTGTAATATTGTGCCACCTCCATGGGCTCGAGGTTCTCGAGGCGGGCTTTCTTGGCGATTTTGTCCTCGCCTTCGTCAGCATCGTGCTCCAAGTGGCCCACGTCGGTGATGTTACGCACATAGCGTACTTTATAGCCGAGGTGTTGCAAATACCTGAATACTAAGTCGAAAGTGATAGCCGGACGGGCGTGTCCCAAATGTGCATCGCCATAAACGGTGGGGCCGCAGACATACATTCCCACATGCGGGGCGTTCAAGGGTTTGAAAGGCTGTTTGCAGCGCGAGAGGCTGTTGTAAATATATAAGGTACCGTTCATTTTACTTGTGTTTTGTAGATTATGCGGCAAAAGTACAAAATAAAGCGGTAGC
>DBXU01000150.1:17768-18147 GCA_002310075.1 Bacteroidales bacterium UBA1204
TATCAATGCTTTTCGTACCTTTGCGGCCAAAGAAATAACTTTAAATCTCTTATACAATGTACACAAACTTTCAAGAATATTTGAAGAAGGAATTGGCTCAGATCGAAGCCGATGGCCTTTACAAGCGTGAACGCATCATCGAGAGTGCCCAAGGCGCCGAAATCATGGTTGGTGGCAAGGTGTGCCTCAACTTCTGCGCTAACAACTACCTCGGCTTGGCCGACAACCCGGAATTGATCCAGGCCGCCAAGGAAGGCATGGATGCCCGTGGCTTCGGTATGGCTTCGGTCCGCTTCATCTGCGGCTGCCAAGACCTCCACAAGAAGTTGGAAGCCAAGATCGCTGAGTTCTTTGGCACGGAAGACACCATCCTCTATGC
>DBXU01000150.1:18239-18382 GCA_002310075.1 Bacteroidales bacterium UBA1204
CAGCGTTTCCGCTATGCCAATGCCGATATGGCCGACCTTGAGAAGCAACTCCAGGACGCTCAGGCTTGCCGTTTCCGTCTCATCGTCACCGACGGTGTGTTCTCGATGGACGGCAATGTCTGCCCGCTCGACAAGATCTATGA
>DBXU01000150.1:18423-18619 GCA_002310075.1 Bacteroidales bacterium UBA1204
AGAGCCACTCCGCTGGTGTGGTCGGTAGGACTGGCCGTGGTGTCACCGAACACTACAACCTCCGTGGCAAGATTGAGATCTTGACGGGTACCCTTGGCAAGGCCTTCGGCGGCGCCATGGGTGGCTTCACCACAGGTCGTAAGGAAATCATTGACATGCTGCGTCAACGTAGCCGTCCGTACCTCTTCTCCAACTC
>DBXU01000150.1:18655-18817 GCA_002310075.1 Bacteroidales bacterium UBA1204
ATGAGCGAGACCAATGCCCTGCAGGACAAGTTGCATGAAAACACGGCTTATTTCATCAAGAAGATGACCGAGGCCGGCTTCGACTGCAAACCTTCGCAATCCGCCATCTGCGCCGTGATGCTCTACGACGCCCCGTTGTCGCAGAAGTTTGCCGCCAAGTTG
>DBXU01000150.1:18912-19573 GCA_002310075.1 Bacteroidales bacterium UBA1204
GTGAAGATTGGTAAGGAATTAGGAATCTTGAAATAAGGGATCTTGAAATGAAAAAAATATTAATCGTTGGTTCCGGTGGACAGATCGGAACAGAATTGGTGAAGAAGCTCCGTGCTACCTATGGCAACGAAAACGTGGTGGCCTCGGATCTTCGCCCTTTGACTGGTGAGATCGCAGAGAGCGGTCCGTTTGAAAGAATTGATTCCACGCAGATCATGCAGATCGTTGATGTGGTGAAACGTTACAACATCGATACCATCTATAATCTTGCAGCCATCCTCTCAGCTACGGCCGAGAAGAACCCCATGCTGGGTTGGAATGTCGGTATCGGATCATTGGTGAACTGCCTTGAGACAGCCCGTGTCTTCAACTGCGCTGTCTTCACACCTTCATCCATTGGTGCTTTCGGTGCCAGCACGCCACATGACAACACGCCTCAAGACACCATCCAGCGCCCGAATACCATCTATGGCGTGACCAAGGTCACGGGTGAATTGCTGAGCGATTACTACTATACCCGCTTTGGCGTCGATACCCGTAGCGTCCGTTTCCCGGGCTTGATCAGTAACCTGACCCTGCCTGGCGGTGGTACTACCGACTACGCTGTGGAGATTTACTATGCTGCCGTGAAAGGTGAGAAGTTCTATTGTCCCATCAGCAA
>DBXU01000075.1:0-859 GCA_002310075.1 Bacteroidales bacterium UBA1204
GAGGCTGAGAACCGCATGCACACCATCAAGGCCGTTATGGTGGCCACGTTGGGCGACTAATCACAGTCTAAGTGCATCAAACAAAAAAGGGAACCCATCGGGTTCCCTTTTTGTTTAGATGACTTCAAGGTCATCAGTGGTTCACAACCACGCGTTGGTTGGTGACGACACCATTGCTCTGGCGGATGTTGAAGAAATACACGCCATTGCTGTATTGGTTCAGGTTGACGTTGACGGTCTTGCTGTCGGCATTAACCGTTTCGACCAAAGCGCCTAACATATTATAGACCATCACGCTCTCGATGTCGTTTTCTGCTTCGATGCGCACTTGGCTGTTGGCGGGGTTGGGGTAAACCTTGCACACGCTAGCTGCGACTTCCTCGACGCTCCAGGTGTTTTCCATGCCAGCAAGCATTTTGATGGAGGTCTTGTCATCACCATAGAGAGCAACCACGGCGACGGTATAGAAAGCGCCCAGTTCGCCAGCGAAGGTATAGCTCAAGTCGGAGATGTTCTCAGCGACTAACTCATTGTTGACATACACATTGTAGCCCGTAGGATTACCCATCGTCGGTGCATCCCAAGAGGCCACCATGGTGTTCTCTTCGGCTTCCTCGTCTTGGATGAGGGTGAGGTTTTCGACGGCATAGGGATGTTCTTCGGTGTATTCATAAGCGAAACGGCTGTTGAACATCTCCTTGGAGTCGTAGTTTTGCACCCAGATGGAGACTTCGAGATCGCTCATCTCCTCGACGTGGGTTCCCGACATGTCTTGAGTGAACTCAAAATGCTGGGGCTCGCAAGTGACCAGGTTGACAGTAGTGCCTTGTGCATCGGGCAACATCTTCATGAAGACGTG
>DBXU01000075.1:913-3029 GCA_002310075.1 Bacteroidales bacterium UBA1204
AACACACGGGCGTCGGCATCGATGAAAGGAATGATATCGGCCTTGATGTTGATGGTGTTGCCTTCCACGACGAAGGAGCCTCTAATGTCAACGAAAGCGGTTCTTTCGGCATGTTGGTCGAAAACAGTTTGTTGAACGGCGGCATAGCCTTGGTCTTCACCATCGAGGAAGCATTGCGGAACAGCATTCACGCCGTAATAATCACGACGGGTGCCACCTTCGGCGGTATAGTACGGGTCACCATTGCCGGGCCAGTTCATCTGATACTTGGTGTAGGTAAAGCGGCCGGGATTGTTGTTGCAGAAGTTCAGCATAGCAGTGTTGACACTCACGCAGGGTCCGCAGGTCGACGATGAGAAGTGCTCGATCATCGGGATTCTTTCGGCGGTGCCGATAGCCGCAAAGACGGCTTTTTCAGCGGTGTTGTTGTCAAGCACATCGTCTTCCTGTCCGTTGACCAAGTTGATGCTGTAGGACACATTGTAGGTACCAGGGCTCAACAGGGTCGTTGTGGGGAAGATCAACGTTTCGCTGCCCAGTGAGGGAATTTCGACCTCGAAGGTTTCTGTAATAGGTTCCATGCCCTCCACTTCGTATGTGGCTTCGACAGAGGTCACCGTAGTGGCACCGAAGTTGAACACATTGATGCCAAACGCAGTCTCGCCGCTGCCGATGAAGTCGGGAAGTGTGGGCGAGGTGATGGCAAGGTCTAAGTTTTCGAGCGTGAAGACCATGATGTCATCAAAGTACCAGTCATTGATGTTGTAGCTGTTGCCATTGAAGAAGATGCAGAACTGCACATTGGCTTGACCCATGTCAGGTGTGCTAATTTCTTGGCTAACCGTCCAAGAGTTGCTTGCGCCGTAGCCTTGGCTCCAGGCTTCGTTCCAAGTGGTGCCACCGTCAGATGTGGTAGCGATACCAATGATGTTGTTGCCTGTGTAGTTGTCTAAGGCATGCTTGAAGGAGAATACAAGGCTATTAATGCCCGTGAGGTCCACGGCAGGAGAGACAAGTCGAGACAAACCATTGAATTGGGGACTCCAAGTGAGATGCATCTCGTTGGCTGCGCCGCCAGCATTGTTGGTGGGCGAGACCGACCAATTGCCTAGGCCAAGGCCAGCAACCGACCATCCAGCGGGCATCGAGGTATCATCAAACGATTCTTGCAGCAAAACCGCACGGTTTTGTGCCATCATTGCCGTTGCAAACAGCATGGCAAATGCAAATAGTAAGGTTTTTTTCATAGGATTAGGTTTTAATGATGTTTAGAATATGCTTTTCGTTGCAAAAATAAGAACAAATTTGAATAATAGCTATTAATTAGGTGAAAAACATCGAATCAAAATAACAACAGTATCCCATAAACCACCACGAGCAAGAAACTATGCTTCACCTGTCTACCTAGGAACGGGTCAAGCGACTCAGGTTTAGTCTTCTTGATGGCGATTAAGTCTTTGATGAATAGGATGGAAAGCAATAAGAACAAGTAGGAATACCATGCGGCTTGGTGCAAAACGAGATAAACCGTGAGGAAAACGAAAGCCCCACCAATGAGCAGGCAATGATAGATAAAAGCCTTTCTCAACCCCAGTTTTACCACGAGGCTGTTCTTGCCCGATGCCTTGTCGTTCTCATAGTCGCGCATGTTGTTGATGTTGAGCACGGCATTGGAGAAGAAACCCAGGGCCGAGGCAGGCAACAACACGCTGAAATTAAGGTTTTTGGTGGCCAAATAAAAGGTTCCCGCCACAGCTGCCCAACCGAAAAACAGGAAGCAGTACAAATCGCCCAGGCCGCGATAGCCATAAGGACGTTTGCCCAAAGTGTAAAGCAAGGCTGCCAAAACTGCACTTATGCCCAAGGCTGCAAAAACGGACAGCTCTTTCCAGGTCAAGCCGGCAAAGACAAAGATCAGCAAAGCCCCGGAAACCAGGCATAAACCAGCCGTGATGGCTAAGCCTCGTTTCATCTCCTGTTCGGTAATGGCACCACTCTGCATCTCGCGTTGCGGGCCAACGCGCTTCGCACTGTCGGTGCCTTTCTTGAAGTCGCCATAGTCATTGGCGAGGTTGGAGAGAATTTGAAGCAACACGGCTGTGATAGCAGCGAAAAG
>DBXU01000149.1:0-194 GCA_002310075.1 Bacteroidales bacterium UBA1204
TGTTGCAATATCATCTCACTAACCTGATACCCACACTTATACACCGGATTCAGCGAGGTCATGGGTTCCTGGAAGATCATGGCGATGCGCTTGCCGCGCACTTCGGCCATCTGGGACTCCTTATAGTCTTTGATTTCGTCGCCGCCAATCTGTATGCTGTCGGCCTCGATGCGGCTCACCCGCTCGTTGAGCAG
>DBXU01000149.1:250-16213 GCA_002310075.1 Bacteroidales bacterium UBA1204
TCGAGGTCAATGCCATGCACGGCCTCGACCCACTGGCTGTCGTGCTTGAAAGCAACCTTGAGATTTCTTATGGACAATAGCGTCTCCGACATGTGGTTAGATTTGGTGCAAAAATAGCGCATTTTTGCCAGTTTTGTGAGTTTTTTACTACTTTTGTCAAATCAAATCCATTAAACTAACGTGTCATGAAACACATTTACATTGCCTTAGCGTTGGCACTCCTCATGGTTGCTACTGCCTGCAACGGCTTGTTGGGCAAGAAAGACAACTCACAAGGCCAATCTGTTGAGAACGTCCAGTACGATGACGAGCCGCTGTTTTCGCAAGACTATTTCACCATGGATGAAGAGCATCCTACTATCAAAGGTGAAATCAGAGACGGAAAGCTTTGGCTGACTTTTGATAAGAAACAGGTATTGTACCTCAACATCACCGACGAGGACTCGTATCGCCTGCCCGACGGACCCATCCAGGTGGAAGGCCTGAATGGGGCACCTAGCATTTTCATCATTGCCGACATCGGGCAGGACTACAACCCCATCCTCTGTGTGAAGACATCAAAAGGCAAGGTGCAGCTGCTGAACCTCTGGAACACCGTCTCCACGGGCGATAACGTGGTCACGGAGATTCCCATGGACGGCATCGTCGGTTTTAAGGCCGCTCCTGGCGGTCCCTGGGAGGATGAAGACGGCACCGTTTATTATGAATACACTACCATCTATGGCCTCGATGCCAAAAACAGTATGCATGAGGTCCCGCTGTACATGCTCGACAACAACATCGAATATGTGGAAAGAGGGCAGGGGAGCGAGGTGGTCTACCAGCTTCATCTCAGCGACGACTGGAAGATGCAGTATGTGATAGGCTACTACCTCAGCGAGAAGGTGGAGGAGATGCAGGGCCGTTTCTGGCTCATCAACGAGGACTGGGACAACATGGTCTTCAAGTTTGGCTACGAGTTGACCACCGACATCGACTATATGGGAGAAAGCCCCGAAGAAAAGGCAATCAACCGTCAGGGTGTCTTTGAGATTCGCCGCCCCAGTTTCGACGACGGTACCCATGTCGTCATCCCCATTGAGGGCCTCGACTTCGCAAACAAGGGCATGAACGTGCCGGTGTCTTTCTCTCCCACTGGCGCCTACGGTGGATAATCCCGCGTCCTAATACTAACCAATCGCACAAAACTAAACACTCTCACTTATGAAACGAATCCTTTTGGCTCTCCCATTGCTTCTGGCCTTGACCGCCTGCCACATCACCATCAATAACGATGATGGCACCACTCGCGAAGTCGACGTCGAAAGCATTGCCTTCAAGGTGTTCCAGCAAATCCCGCAGGACGCCTACGATGCGCATTATCGTGACCATGAGATCACCTGCCCCGACAGTTGCACGACGCATTTCGAGCTCAGAATTGACTATTCGGATTTTGACGAAACCGGCTATGAGACCCTCGAGGTCGACTGCCTGCCAATGGACGGCGGCGGATGGCTGGCCTTTCTGACCAAATACGGTTGCGTCGACGCCTGCTGCTATGATCGGGGAAAGGCCTATGTCTACAAGGACGGCGAGTTGACCGAGGTTAGCGAAATCCTGCCCACGCCTCCCTATGAAGGAGAGATACTGGATGATTCTTACTACTCCCGTTACATCGGTGGTGGCAAACTGTTTGTCGATGTCGTTGGTCTTCAGGCTGACGAGAGCGGAGGCGTCCTCGTATCGCAGGAGAGTACCTACTCGTGGGACGGAAAACGTTTTGTGGAACTCTCTACGGAGAAGTTCACCTACGATGACGAAATGGAAGAAGAAGACCCTGGCGCATTGGACATGATCCCCTGCGACATGGAGGCACTCTACCAGGCCCTGTGCGCCTATGATGAGAGATTCAGGGACTTTGAACCGACCGTTGAATATGGCGAGAACGAACTGCACGGGACGACGTTTTCGACTATGGACGCCTATAGCGCTTCGCTGAACGTGTCGTGCAAGCCGCTGTCCGACGGGAGCTTCAAGGTGTTCGCCGTGATCAACTCAATGGAAGACGGTGAGGAGGATTCCTTTACCACTACCTATAACTACAAAGACAGCGTTTTAACTGAATTGCAAGACGAATGAATAAAGAATAAAACAAGATAACCATGAAGAAGACAGGTATTGTATTGACATTGTTGTCGGTTCTGTTGATTATGGGCTGTGGCTGCAATCGTAAGCCTCATGGCAGCACAAATCCCGCAGAGACCCCCCAGATTGACGATAAAGGCATCGCATTTGAAGTCTTCCAACGCATTCCCAAGGATGATATTGAAGATGTATTCAGGGAGAGGAAATATGAATGTCCTGATGACTGTCGCCGCCACTTCGGCGACGTCTTGGACGAGGTCATGGAAGACGAGATGTTCGTGATGGAGAGTTCCTTCTCGTTCGATGTCAACTGCTTCCCGATGAAGGACGGCGGCTGGATGGCCTTGCTCATCAACCAAGGTTGCTTTGATCGCTGCGGCCAGACTGTCAAGACCTACCAATACAAAGACGGCCTTCTGAACTATGTCTCCGACGTATTGCCACGTCCTACGATGGACGAGATGATTGCCGATCCCTTCCTCGTCTGTGGCGTCGCCCCTGAGGAGTTGGATGCTCCCAAGTCGGATTGGGAAAACCGTTACCTCTATGGTGTGAAGGGCAACGACACCCTAACGGTGGGCATCGAGACCTTCTTCTTCAACGAGATGCTTGAAAAGGCCCTCTGCGAGAAACAATATGTGTGGAATGGCGAGGCTTTCATGGAGGTTGTTCCCGCACAAGGTCTCAACTTCGACGTTGTCGACTACGACGGTCTGGGGAGCATCAAGTTAGGTGACCCGTTGCCCGAGCCTATGACAGGCTTTAGTGTGTTTGATGCTGCCGACGGACTCCTCTTCAGCCGCGATGGGGAAGACGTGTTCAAGGCTCATCTCGACGAGGACGGCTTGGTAGAGGCCATCAGCGTTTACGCCAAAGAATATGCCCATGAGGGGATGAAGGTGGGCGACACCCTCAACTTGTTGGTACAGAAACCAGGGCATATTGCCTTCTTCAAGGACGGCACTTTCGTGGTGACCGACGGTCGTGGGTTCGACAACTACCGCATCGACTATGTGGGTGCCAACGATGCCATCGATGGCAACTTTGCGGAAGGTCCCATCGAAACGCCAAAGTTCAAGCCCGATGCTACGGTGCAATACATTCGCATCTACAAATATCACGACTGGACGAACGACACCTGCGACATGCGTGCGCTGCGTGAAGCCATTGGCGATGCCATGCTCGACCAAGGCAATCCCATTTACGAGGTCAACCATTTTGAGTATTATCGTGAGCTTTACAACGAGAAGTGTGAAGGCTGGTGCGACTCCTTCAGCTATTACCTGCACTGTTATCCGCTTAAGAGCGGTGGCTTCAAGGTGTATGTGACGGCCAATTGGCAAGATGGTTGGGAAGAGGATAACTCCGATAGCGGTTTCTCCAAAATCAGTGCCTATATTTATAAGAATGGCCAGCTGACCGAGGTGGAACCAGAACCCGAGTTGAACGACTTTCCCTTGAAAGAAGACAGTTATCATTTCTCCAATGTGACTAGCGTGTTTTTCTATGACCGCACCATAACTGTAGCCACGGGTTACACGGACGACGACAAGATGCAAGGCGTGGAGTTCACCTGGGATGGCGCCACCATGAAGAAGACTTTCGAAGGTGTTTTTGATAATTAAAGACACATAAGACAATTCACAATGAAAAACTCGCACTATTGAGTATTACCAATAAAAAGACAAAGCCATGAAAAGACTCGCTACGATGGCGTTGCTGCTTTGCTTCGCCCTGCCTATGATGGCACAGAACAAAAAAGAGGAAGAACGTGTCCAATTGGCACGCGACAGGTATGCTGCTGGCTTGGAAAACATCGCCATTAACAAGCAGTATGAGCAGGATGAGATTCCCGCTGTCAATTACACCAGCGTCGTCCGCAAGCAGAATTGGGCTGGCGGAGGCCAGTCGGTCGACAAGATGGACTTCTACTACAACGAGATTGAAGAAGACATGGAACCCTATCCTGTCGGTTACTCACTCGTCTTGGTGCGCCGCAACTATAATGTTGGATCTATCGACCATTTCGAAGAATATGTCTATGACAATGAGGGCAGACCTTTGTTCTGGTTCTCGCGTTATGGCTCTGACAAGGACAATATGACCGAGTTGCGCGGCTATTATGATTACAATGGGAAACTCATTCGCTCCATCTGCAAGAAATCCGACCCAAATGGAGAGATGAAAACTTGTGAACTTGACGAAGAGATGGAATATGCCTTTTCCACGGTTTTCGATCATTTCATCGCCTTGTACGCCGCCTTCCAGGCCATCTATTCTGTAAATCCATAAACATAACAAACCATAAATAGCAACAAATCATGAAGAAACATAGTCTTTTACTGGCTGCCTGCGCGACGCTCCTTGTCTTCAGCGCGTGCGACAATAACGGCCAAAAGCAAGCAACAAAGGAAGACGCTAAGCCAATCGCGCAAGAAATGATGGTGACCACTTCGCCCGACTTGGTCTTTTTCGACCTACAAGGCCCAGTGAAACGTTGCGATCTTGTGGAGTTCGACCGTAATGGCAAAATCACTTCGGTTGACGGCCAAGACCCATTCATCCTTGAAGCGCCACGGCGTGAGATGAAAGAGGATGGCGAGATGGTGGACTATTGCCGTTGGACTCGCGATGCCCAAGGCCAAATCGACTCTATCCTCTGCTATGAATACGTGGATGAATACAGATGGTATGATGGGCAGGTGACCCAAGTTTTGTCTGGCTATGAGGGCCAACTTTGGTTGACAGACCGCGAGTATGATGCCGACGGACGATTGGTGAAGACAAAGCAGTATGAGGTCGTAGAGACCGAGGGACCAGAAGAGGTGAACCTAATGTGGGTTACTGAATACACTTACCTTGAGTTCGACGACCATGGCAACTGGATACGTAGAAAACAGACGGACAAGGATCAGGTTGTCGAATATGTCAACGAAACGGAAGTGTCCAGAGAGATCGAGTATTATTGATTCGACCCGTGGAACAAAAAAGCTCTGCCTCAGCAGGGCTTTTTTTTGTTTGCTTTCAAAACGTCGGGTGGATCCAGATGGACGACACTTTGGCGTCAGGTTTGAAAGTGGGATTCTCGACGGGTGAAGGGATGTCAAAAGGCACTTCCGGCAGTGGGCCGTCGTAGGCCTCACTACTGATGAGATAAGTGATGCCACTGTCGTTGATGTGGAAATACTGGTCGTCATAGAAAGTGACTTCCAAGTTAGGGTTGGCTTTCAGGATGTCGTTGACGTTGCTCCCAACACCAATTCCATTGTGGGTGAACTGGTCCGACACCACCATGATGCCCCCAATTTCGTTCGACTGGGCGTCGGTCTCATCAATATAGGCGGGGAAGATGATAAACTGCACTTCACCGTCCTTGCTGAACTCAACTGTGACTTCTTCCATCTCTTCCTCGTCGACAGAAACGACTGGCTTGATGTCATAATCGGGATGCGATTCGGGAATGGCGCCGCCAAGCTGGAACTCGCCAAGACCGTCATTGGTGATAATGTCTTTTTTGGGGAGATTGTCATTTGTCATCTCGATAGTTGTCGAGTCGGACTCTGTGACTTTTTGGTCCTGTGGGTTGCCATTGTTGCAGGCCGCCAATGCCACGGCCATAGCGAAGAATAATGCTTTTGTCTTCATAGTTTGGTGTATTTTGCTCGGCAAAGATACGGATTTCTTGAAAAATGCCTATTTTTGCCTAATGTTAACCATAAAAATAGTCTAATGATGAAAAGACAAGCACTTCTTATGGCGGTGTTGTTGTGTCTGTCGCTACCCATACTGGCACAAAACAACAAGAAAGTAGACGATCGCATCCAACTCGCTCGAGAGAAATATGCAGAGGGCTTGGCACTTATTGCCGAAAATTCCGCAGATCAATATCCTTTAAACTATACCGTTGTCGTCAGAAAGCAAAACTGGGCGGCCGTTGGCATGAAATCTGATTCGATTTGGTTTTACTATAACGAGCTGCGGGATGATGAGGAAGAGCCATATCCCGATGGCTATGCTCTCCGCATGGTGCACCGCACCTATAATGTAGCCGCTCGTGACTATTTGGAAGAATACCTATTTGATGACAACGGAAAACCATTGTTCTTTTTCACACACTTTACGGAGATGCTCAATTCTGTAGATGATTCAGTTGAGTTTGAGGTTCGCTATTACTATGATGAAAACGGCAATATCATCCGTTCCATCTACAAACTTATGGACGAAAACGGAAAGATGAAGGAAATCACCTCAAAGAGCCATCCCGAAGTTGTGAAGGAACTCGACAATTATGCATTTCCAGATTTCAACTATGTCAAGATGATTTTTGACGCCATTTACTAGAATTTACCAACGATGAAGAAAAGACTGCTATTCCTTTTCGTCCTGCTGCCAATGATGGCCTGGGCACAATTCGACGCCTATTTCACCGAGTCGTCGCTGCGTGTCGACTATGTCCTGACGGGCAACAATAAGACGACCACCTTCTCGCTCAAGGAACTCATACACGAACCCTATTGGAGCGGTTCCAAAACCAACCTTGTCGACAACCTTGAGTTTGGCAACTACATCGTCCGTGTGTATGAGGCGGGCACTGACCATCTCCTATTCTCCAAAGGTTACCAGAACCTTTACGGCGAGTGGACCACCACGCCCGAAGCCTTGAAGCTTACCAAGAGTTTTGAGGAGTCGGTCATCGTGCCTTTCCCCAAGGTGAAGATCGACATCGCCTTGTACCGGAAGACTTGGGAAGGTGACCTGGTAGAGGGGATGCGTCTCTCCGTCAACCCCGACGACTATTTCATCCGCGACTACAGCAACCTCAAATTGCCCGTCTACGACGCTTGGATTGGCAACAAGGACTACACGAAAACCGTCGACATCGTCATCCTGCCCGAAGGCTACACGCAAGCCGAGATGGGCAAGTTCATCAAGGACTGCGATTTCTTCGTGAAGAGCATGTTCGATTATGCGCCATACGACCGCTACCGTAAGAGTTTCAACATCCGCGGGGTGATGGTGCCGTCTGCTGAGAGTGGCTGCACCATGCCCGGCGACCATATCTATAAGAACACCGCGATGCGTTTCAGTTTCTGGACCTTCGACTCGGAGCGTTACTGCATGAGTACCGACAACCGTGATATTCGCGACTTGGCGGGACAAGTGCCTTACGACCAGATTTATGTCCTTGTCAATACCGAGAAATACGGTGGTGGCGGCATTTATAACTTCTATTGCTCCAGTGCGAGCAGCAATGGCCGCTCGAGTGATGTCATCATCCATGAGTTTGGTCATGGTTTCGCAGGCTTGGCTGATGAATACTATTATGCAGGTTCCTCCGAACACATGTATAATCTCGCCGTTGAGCCTTGGGAACCCAACATCACTTCTTTGGTTGATTTCAGTGGTAAATGGGGCGACATGATTGAAGAGGGGACTCCTGTCCCTACGCCACGTGAAAAGAAATACCAGCACACCATCGGCGTCTTCGAAGGGGGAGGCTATGAACCTGAAGGTATGTATAGCCCCCACATGGATTGCCTGATGAATACCTTCAAGGGACATGAGTTTTGCCCTGTGTGCCAGCGTGCCATTGAGCGAATGATCCTTTATTATAGTGAGTAGTTAGGAGTGAGAAGTTAGGAGTTAGGAGTTAGGAGTGAGAAGTTTGGAGTTGTTATGAATTATTTGGATATCATAATTGCCATTGTCCTGTTCGTTTTCGGATACAAGGGTTTCCGGAAGGGACTCATCATCGAGGTGGTGACATTGGCGGCCTTTGTGGTTGGCATTTATGGTGCCATGCATTTCTCTGACTTCACGGCATCGCATCTGCAGGAATTCATGGAAATCAACCCCAAGCATCTCAATACAGTGGCATTTGTGCTGACTTTTGTCATTTTGGTCATCCTTGTCAACATGATTGGAAGGGCGGTGACCAAGTTGGTCCAAGCCATGGAACTTGGCTTTGTCAACAAGATGTTTGGCTTTGTCTTCGGTGTCGCCAAAGGCGTATTGTTGTGCAGTATTATGGTGATGGTGCTCAATAACTTCGAGCTGCTTGGCCTGGTGAAGCCTGAGGTGAGGAAGGAGTCGAAGCTATTTCCTTATATTGAAATGACGGTGCCTTATGTCTATCAAGGCTTTGATTTGGTGAAGGATTATGCCAAGGAAGTGTTGCCTGACAAGGAGACGCCGACAGATGAACCTGATGTAGAGTCAGCTGATGAGCACCCAGGGGTGGTCATTTAACTTGTTCCGCTTTTTCCTGCATGGCTTTCAGGTAACAGGCGCGGCAGAGCGGTTCGTAGCTCTCTGTCTCACCCAATACGACGAGTTTGTCGCCGGCGATGGTGCGGTGTGAATACTGTGCCTGGCTACCGCAACGCACACAGATGGCGTGCACCTTGGTCACGTCTTCGGCGATGGCCATCAGCGTAGGCATGGGGCCGAATGGTTTTCCCATAAAGTCCATGTCGAGTCCGGCCACAATGACGCGCACGCCTTGATTGGCAAGCTGTTGGCAGACGTTCGGCAGCTCGTCGTCGAGAAACTGCGCTTCATCGATGCCGATGACGTCGACATCGTTGGCGTAAAACAGGATCTCCTGTGCGCTTTCCACTGGGATGGAATGCAAGGCGGTGGCATCGTGCGACACTACGTCCTCTTCGCTATAGCGCGTGTCGACCCCGGGCTTGAAGATCTCCACCTTCAGTTTGGCGATTTTGGCGCGTTTCAAACGCCTGATGAGTTCTTCGGTCTTGCCGGAAAACATGGAGCCGCAAACGACTTCGATCCAACCTTGTGACTTATTATGAGAATCTTTTTCGATAAACATGCGAGACAAAGGAGAAAAATTGTAATTTTATCGCTTCTTTCAGAGCAAAAATAAATAGAAAATCAATATGAACGACAATTTTAGCGACCAAAAAGAAGCATTAGTTTCTATAGAACACGAAATCAAGCTGTTGCAGCAACAAGTGAGGTATCTTTTGAGGAACGAACAGGCGTTGGGATTGCTTGACTTGGACGTGCTGATGAACCGCACCCACATCCTATACGACAAGCTTTGTTCCATTCAATTGGGTGCTGACGAAGGGGAAGAGGACCTTGACATCGATCCCGAGGCACTTGCAGGGCTTTTTGGCGGCCAGGCACAAGAGGAGAAAGCGGAGGAAGTTTCCCCCGATGAGGTTGTCGAGTCTTTGGAGCCCGAGCCTACTGAACCAGAAAAAGAGCCTGCTGGAGAGATGGAACCAGTGATGGAGGAAGAGGTTGTAGAGAATGAGGATTCTGAGAATGATGTGGCTGCCATGTGGGACGCCCCCACTGTAAAGGAAGAGGTGCCTGAAGAGCCCGTCCAAGAGCCAGAGCCTGTCGTGGAGCCCGAACTTGAGCCCACTGAGCAACCTACATCGGATGGGGGCCTTCATAGCGACCCCTTCGGATTCGTGTTCCGTTTTGAAGACGAGCCGGAAGAGGAAGCTGTTGTCGAGGACAGGGTGGAAGAAACGGAAGACGGCCGCATCGTCCATTTCATGAAGGAAATCTCTGAGGATGATATCCCGGAACGTGACCGCATCGACGGTGAGCATTTGCAGAGAGACAACCCGCTCGTGATGCCTACGATGGACGATGAGATGCCCCAACAAGAAGCGAAACAAGTACAACAAGAGCTATTCCCTATAGTGGAAGAAGAGCCCGCTCCGCAGGCAGAGGAGGAACATCCTTCGCCAGCCGAACAAGCTCCCGATTTCAATGCCATCTTTGATAACGACGAAAGTGGCTTTGAGTTGTCGTCTAATGAAGTGCTTGGCGAAAAGATGATGGGTGAGGACCATAGCTTGGCGGCCAAACTGGGCTATGGATCAGCTTATGACTTGAAGTCGGCCATCGGCATCAACGACAAGTTTTTGTTTGTCAATGAGTTGTTTGGAGGTAGCATGGAAAAGTTCAACAAATCCATCGAGAATCTTAACGATCTGAAGACTTTGAATGGCGCGTTGATTTACTTGAACGAGTTGAAAATAGAGCTGCAGTGGAACAGCAACAATGTGGCTTATCAGAAGCTGGCTGATTTGGTCGCCAAGAAGTTCGAAACAAAGTAAGTCGGTTATGTCGAAGCTGTATCTTGTCCCAACGCCCATAGGCAATCTGGAGGATATCACGTTACGTGCCATTCGCATCTTGAAGGAGGTTGATGGCATTTTGGCCGAGGATACCCGCACTTCGGGCAACTTGCTGAGGCATCTCGACATCAGCAAGCCCATGACTGCCTTCCACATCCGTAACGAGCATCAGGTGGTGGAACGTGTCGCCGACCGCATCGAAGCTGGTGAGACCCTGGCTTTGGTGACCGATGCGGGTACGCCAGCCATTTCGGACCCTGGCTTTCTGTTGGTTCGCGAGTGCGTCAAACGAGGCATCGAAGTGGAATGTTTGCCCGGGCCTACTGCTTTTGTGCCAGCTCTTGTCAACTCGGGTCTTCCCGCCGAGAAGTTCATCTTTGAAGGTTTTCTGCCGCACAAGAAAGGGCGTCAGACCAAACTGCAGGCAGTGGCGGCCTATCCTTATACGACCATCTTGTATGAGTCGCCATTTCGTTTGCTGAAGACTTTGCAGCAACTGGCAGAGGTGTGTGGCATGGAGCGTAAGGTGTGTGTGTCGCGCGAACTGACCAAGATCTATGAGGAAAACGCCCGCGGCACCTTGGCAGAGGTGATCGAACATTTCTCCAAGAAAGACATCAAAGGCGAAATCGTCATCGTTTTGGAAGGCGCAGTGGCTCCTTTGGCTGATGACGATTCCGAAGAATAGTTTGTTTAAGTAATTATTACTTCTTCAACTGATTTTGATAGGCCTGAAGCCGAGCCTTAAGGCTGTTTTGCACGCCATTGGAGGTATAAGTGGCGCCACTGACGGCATCCACTTCCTGGTTGAGGGCTTCGGCAGGCGTCAAGCCATTCCAGCTCTCATAGAAACCGCTTTCTTCCACGTGTTGTGCAAAACGAGGCGTTTCTTGGTTTTCCATCAAGGTCACATTTTTGATGCGTCCGTCAGCATCTAAGGCTATTAATAAAGGAGTGGCCCCTTTGAAGCCTTTTATGTTGTCGGAATAGGGCGACGAGAATAAGACAGTGCCTAATTTGTTGCCGTTAGCGTCTTTCACTTCGTAAAAGGCTGTGTCGATGGCCTTGGTCTTGGCTGCTTCGTCGAAATAGGGCTTGATTTCCTCGACGGGGAGCGGGGGCAATTTTGGCCCGCAGCTGCTCATGGCCAGAAGGCCTAAAGCCAATATTGTCCCCATGATTTTGTTGGTTCTATTCATGTTTATTGTTTTAATAGTTGTGCAAAAATACAAAAAAACGTATCTTTGTGGCATCAAAACATCAAGATTATGTTAGTCATCGGAATCGCAGGCGGCTCGGGCTCGGGAAAGACCACCGTCGTAAAGGAGCTGGTCAACCAGTTGCCGGAAAATTCAGTATCAGTCATTTCACAAGATGCCTACTATTATGACAATGGTGACAAGACGCCGGAGGAAAAGAAGCAGATCAACTTCGACCATCCTGATGCCATTGAATGGGATTTGCTTATCGACCACCTTGACCGTCTGAAGAAAGGGGAAACCATCCCTATGCCTATCTATACCTATGTCACTTGTGCCCGTTCCCAGGAAGTGATCTATGTGCATCCCACCGAAGTCATCATCGTGGAGGGTATCATGGTGCTGACCCAGGAGGAGCTTCGTAACCGTATGGATATCAAGGTGTTTGTTGATACCGACAGCGATGAGCGACTGATGCGCATCATCCGTCGCGACATCGCAGAGCGTGGACGCACTTGGGAAGACGTGCTGCGTCATTACCAGACTTTTGTGAAGCCCATGCACCAGCAATTCATCGAGCCTACCAAGCGCACTGCCGACATCATCCTGCCCCGTGGCTCGAGCCCGGTGGTGGTCGATATCTTGGCTTCGAGAATAAAGATGCATTTGGGAATGTGACCGGAGGTCAGATAAAAAGAAAAAACCGAACAATGTTCGGTTTTTTCTTTTGTTGTCCAACCAGGATTCGAACCTAGACTAACTGATCCAGAGTCAGTTGTGCTGCCATTACACCATTGGACATCCAATTAACTACGTTGAAATCTCTGATTCGGCGGAGCCGATCTTCGATTTCGGCTGCAAAAATACTACTTTTTTAGTTTATGCAAGAAAAAAAGTTGATTTTTTTTATCCTTGCCCCCTTTGGCATGCTTCGTGTAATGAATTGTACAAAAAATTGTATTTTTGCATCGGCGGTTTTGTGAAAATAAGACCGTCGGATAACAAGGTTAAGAAAATGACAATCAAGGAAATACAAGATAGCATAGTAGATGATTTTTCCATGTTCGACGACTGGATGGATCGTTACGCCATGCTGATAGAGATGGGGAAGGAGTGCCCTATCATCGACGACAAGTACCGCGACGAGGCACATCTCATCAACGGATGCCAATCGAGGGTGTGGCTCAATGCCGAATTGAAGGACGGTAAGGTGTATTATAGCGCCGACAGCGATGCGGTCATCACCAAAGGCATCGTGAACCTGCTGATTAAGGTTTTCTCGGGTCAGACGCCAGAGGACATCCTTGCTGCCGACCTCTCGTTCTTGGATGAGATTGGTCTGAAGGAGCATTTGTCGCCAACGCGCTCCAACGGCCTCTTGGCCATGCTGAAACAGATGCTGCTTTATGCAGAGGCTTTTAAACTTAAGGAGGGACAGTCATGACAAAGGAAGAAGTGAATACCTTAAAAGAGACCGTAATTTCGGTCTTGAAGACCATATACGACCCCGAAATTCCCGTTGATATCTGGACCTTGCACCTGATTTATGGGGTGGATGTCGATGAAGAGGGAAATGTAAAAATAGTGATGACGGTGACAGCACCCAACTGTCCCGTAGCTGAAGTGTTGCCTGCTGAGGTGAGAAACCGTGTGCAGGCCATCATGGGCGTGAAAAATGTTGATGTGGAGCTTACCTTTGACCCCGTTTGGAGCATCGACATGCTCTCTGATGAAGCCAAGGCCGAATTGGGCTTGGATGGGGAATATGGTAGCTTCTCTGCTTCGGATTTCCTTTATTAAAGGTTGTTGTAATTCTCCAACAAGTCTTTCGCCATTCCGAGGAACATGAATGCCACAGCGTTGAAGTCCATGTTGAGGTCCTTGCTAAGGCCAACACGGTCCTTGAAGATGGCCACGTTGAACCATTGCAGACACTGGAAGGCGCGATGGAAATAGAGGCGTTGCAGCTCTTCTTTGGTGGGTTTGTGACCCACGTAGGCCTCCAGTAAGGCCAAGGCCTTGTCGAAGCCCACATTGCCGTAGCAAGCGATGTCGTAGAAGGGATCGTTCATGCCGGCAAACTCCCAGTCTAAGACGTAAAGCTTGTCGCCGCTGATGACGAGGTTAGTGGGCTGGTAGTCGCAGTGGCAAGGCACCTTGGGCACGTTGACTTGGGTGGCGCGGATGGCGTCGAGTTTCTTGCGGAGGTCGAGGTATTCCTGAGGGAAGACATAGCCTGTCTCAAGGCAATAGCGTTGGTCGTCATCTAAGCGGCCGAAGGCATTGTAGTCGCGGAACTTCATGTCACTGTTGTGGATCTTCTTCAGCGCTTTCACCGACATCTCGTTGTAGGAGACCACGTCGGTGGTGCTCATGATGGTGCCTTCCACATATTCGGCCAGTTTCTCGCCCGAGCGAATCTCCACATATTCAGTGATGTTGTTCAATCCCAAGCGGTTGACTTCCTGGATGTTGGCCC
Organism: Bacteroidales bacterium UBA1204; assembly: GCA_002310075.1. The sequence continues at coordinate 14,179 of DBXU01000149.1, forward strand.
ATTCTTCTTCGCGGTCGACAAATTTCTCGGCAAATTTGCCCGGCACGCGGTAGGTGTATTTCTTGCCTTGGCATTCAACGACGTAAGTGTAGTTGCTCATGCCTCCTTCGAGGCGCATCACGATTTTGGCATCGTGGGCATGGAGTAGTGCGTTCACTCTAAAAACAATATAGTCTTCAATAGTCATGGTAGTTTGTTTTTTTAATGTTTTATTATCAATTTGATTGGGTCGGCAAAGATACATTTTATTTGCATTGTAATGGAGCATCCAATGCGTCTTTTTGTTGGATTGTAATTTATTTCAACGTGAAATGCCTTGATAAGCGATTTTGTTGTATTTTTGCAACCTCAACAGGGGGATTTAGTTCATCTGGTAGAACGTCAGGTTCGCAATCTGAAGGTGGCCGGTTCGAGTCCGGTAATCTCCACAAAATCAATAAGAAAGCCGCTGGTTATTCAGTGGCTTTTTCTTTTTCTGCGATTTGCTCGACCACGACGACATTCTCGTTGTTGAGTCGTGCCTTGAGCCAGCGTTCGATACGGGCGTGGAGTTCGGCATCCATGGGCTTGTCGATGGTAACGATGGCTACAACCTGCTCGGTTTCGGCAGGGTTGCCGGCATTCATAATGGCGCCACGGCTTAGGCTAAGGCTTTGGATGTCGGGATATTGGGCAAACAGTTCCTTCGACACGGCCTCAACGGGTAGTTCTTTTCCCTTAAAGTCGCTCAATTGCTTGTCAAGTTTCATGATGCTGTCGTTCAAAACCTTGATTTGTTGGTCGGAATGTTCAAAGAAGCCTTTCATTATCTCGGTTTCAGAGAGATCCTGTTTCATGATGGTGGCGTCTTCATGGAATACGATTTGGCTTCGTGTGATGCCATATTCCTCTGCGCTCTTATAGAACTGTTTCTTAGCTTCGTCAGTCAGCGATTCGCCCGCGAGGAAAAGTTCCAGTTTGGGGTCTTTGCGTGAATACGTTGCCTTATGGTCATAGATGAAACACTTGCCAAGGTTTTTGTTTTCGGCCACCAGTCGCTCGGCATGGATGGTGAAGTTGTTCTCTTTGATGACGCTGATGGCAGAGATGATGCTAGGTACGATGACAATGATTAAAATGATGGCCATCGCATGCTTGGGCAGGCGGCGGTGGCTCTCGTCCGTGTTTTCGACGACAGGGAAGCTGAAGTATTTCACTGCGGCAAAGGTGGCCAGGGCGATAAAGATGCTGTTGATGAGGAAGAGATAAAGGGCGCCAAAGATGACTTGTCCCTTCCAGATGGAGATGCCATAGCCTACGGTGCAGAGGGGCGGCATGAGTGCCGTAGCGATGGCCACACCCGAGATGACGGTGCCTTTGTCCTTGCGCGAAGTCTCAATGATGCCTGCCAAGCCACCGAAGAGGGCGATGAGCACGTCGTAGATGGTGGGATTGGTACGTGCCAAGAGCTCAGAGGGATGCGCCAGGCTCAACGGGCTGAGGAGGAAAAACAAGGCGGAGGCAACGATGCTAATGACGACCATCACGCCAAAGTTTTTCATGGAGTTTTTCACCAAAAGGTTGTCCTGGGTGCCGAGGCCAAGTCCGAAACCTAAGATGGGACCCATCACGGGCGAAACCAACATGGCGCCGATGATGACGGGGATGGAGTTGACATTCAGACCCACCGAGGCGATGATGATGGCGCAGGCGAGGATGTAGACATTGGTGCCTCTGAAAGCAATGTTCTTTCGGATGCTGGCACTGGCATTCTCGTAGTCGATCTCATCGGAGAAACGGATGAGGCTTTTCAAATATATCAGGACTCTTTGGAAGAAGTTTTTCATTGGTAAATGCTATTGCAAACTGCAAAGAACAGCATTTTTCTTGAATTGTGCAAGCCTCACCGACTGAAAATGCTTTTCACTGCAATGAGCATGGGGAAGATTTCGACACGGCCTAAGAGCATGATGATCATGGCGACAACTTTTTGGAAACCGAGAAAACCGGCATAGTTGCCCATCGAGCCGACATCGCCGAAACCAGGTCCGACGCT
>DBXU01000149.1:16254-19166 GCA_002310075.1 Bacteroidales bacterium UBA1204
CCGATAGCGATGATGAGCATGTAAGTGCCCATAAAGGCAAGTATCGAAGTGATGTTTTCTTCCGTTTTTAATTGTCCGTCGAGTTTGGTCCGGTTGACATTCTTAAACCCGATAAGCGAGTTTACCAAGCCTTTCAGGCTTTTGACGACGATGACCAAACGATCCATCTTCATGCCTCCCGATGTGGAACCTGAACAGCCACATACCAAGGAACAAAGGATCAAGATTCCCATGCTGCCCGTAGGCCATAGGTTGGTGTCGGCGGTGGCGAAGCCCGTGGTGGTGCTGAGCGAACATACTTGGAATGCCGCCAAACGCAGGGCTTTGGGGAAAGTGGCACAATAACCACTATAGTACAGGTTGGCGGTGACGGCGAGTATGGCTATCGTGACGAGGGCGAGAAACCATCTGACGACTTGCGTGTTGAAGAGGTTCTTGTGGGTGCGCTTGTCGGGCCAAACCGTCGAGAACATCAGGCTGAAGTTGGTGGCGCCCATCAACATGGCTGCGATGAGGATGATCTCTACGGCGACGTTGTTATAGAAGCCTACGCTTAGGTTCTTCGTGCAGAAACCGCAGGTGCTGCAGGCCGACATGGCCAAGGTGGTGGCGTCGAGCCATGGCATTTTGGTAAGTCGTAAGGCAATGGCTGATGCCGTGGTGATGATGAGATAGACCGCTATCATCCGATAAACGAAGTTTCTCTTGCGTCCACCATAGTAGGCTTTGGCGAGGTCCGACAGCTCAGCGCTTGATAATACAGAATGACGGTCGTGTTGCCCTGAGATGACCAGTGAAACCAAGGTGACGATACCAATACCGCCCATCCAGGCCGTGGCGATGCGCCAAAATTGCATGCCGTCGGGCAAAGCCTCAATATTGTTGAGGATGGAGGCGCCCGTAGTGGTGAAGCCCGACACGCTCTCGAAAAAGGCATTGACCACAGTGAACTCGCCGCCATAGATCAAGAAGGGCAAGGCCCCAAAGACACAAGCCGCGACCCAACAACCCGTGACGATGCGATAGCCTTCCTCTACACCCATCTTCTCTTGTGGCTTGGTAGTGATGATGGCAAAAAAACCGCTGAGCAGCGAGGCTATTCCTGAGAAGAATAAGGGGTCAAAGCTGTCGTCCATGTCGTTCCTGAAAGCGATGAACGCTGATACAAACATAAGTAAGGCAACACCTATTAAGGAGAAGCCTGCATATCGTAAGGTGGTATTCCATTTCTTCATTTATCATCGTATTGAAAAAACAGAAGCGAAATTATTTCGTCGTTTTTTATGAGTCAATACAATAATGTTTATATTTGCATTGATAAAATCAATAAAGAGATGACTTTGCAACAATTGGAATACATCATTGCCGTGGAGCAGCACGGCTATTTCGTCAATGCAGCTGAGGCCTGTGGCGTAACGCAATCAACACTGAGTCTGATGATTAAGAAGCTAGAGGAGGAGCTGGATGTCAAGATCTTCAACCGCGACACGCATCCTGTCACAGTTACCGAAATGGGGAGGAAAGTGATTGACGAGGCGAAGATGGCGATCTATCACACCAAACAGTTGCTGGAGCTGACCCGTACAGCAAAGGAGCAGTCGTCGGGCGACCTTAGTATTGCCATGACCACGACTGTGGCTCCTGTGTTAATGCCCGGCCTGTTCCATTATATGAGGACGAAAAATCCAGCGATACGTCTTCGTGTGGAGGAGATGATCACGGCGACAATTATTACCAAATTGAAGAAGGCCGAGGTCGACATGGGCATCGTCACCTATCCCGTCAACGACCCCGATTTGCTCGAAGTGCCGCTGTATCACGAACGTTTTTTTGCCTACGTATCACCACAAGATGCCATGTATCAGGTGGAAAGCATTGAGAGGAGTCAGCTGAGGCAATCAAAGGTGTGGACGATGAAAGACGGTGTGAGGCTATTCGACCGCTCTCAAGTGCGATCGGAAGAAGAGATTCGATACGATAAATTGTTTGAAGGAGGTCGTGTGGGCATCCTGATTCAGATTGTCAATGAAAATGGGGGCATCACCATCGTGCCAGAGTCGCATTTGCATTTGTTGCCGGAGACCGTAAAAGACCGTATCAGGCCGATTGTCAACCCAGAGCCTCAGCGAACGATAGGCTTGGTGTTCAGGAAGGACTATGTGCACGAACGCATGATGAACATCGTCGTCAAGGCCATCAAGACGATGGTGCCTTCGGAGTTTCTCGATGGTGTGATACGTGTGGATTATCTGAGACTATAAGACTGCGGAAACAACTTTGGCAATCTGTTCCAGCCATTCCTTGTCGATGGCATCGAACGTAGCCAGTTTCTCACTGTCGATGTCCAACACGCCGATGACTTCATCGCTTTTAAATAAAGGCACCACGATTTCGCTACGTGATTCCGAGCTGCAGGCGATATGTCCAGGGAATTGCTCCACGTCTTCAACGACGTATGTCTTTTTCTCTTTCCATGAAGTGCCGCAAACACCCTTGCCGAAGCCGATGCGGGTGCAGGCCACGGGGCCTTGGAAGGGACCCAGCACCAGCTGCTCGCCGATGACACGGTAGAAGCCCGTCCACCAGAAGTGGAAGGCCTCTTGGATCAGTGCGGCCACATTGGCCATATTGGCGACGGCGTCGCTCTCGTCTTTTACCATCGCCTTGACTTGGGCGAGGAGGAGCTTGTAGGTTTCGTTTTTGTCCATGTTTGTTGTCTTAAACCCCCACACTGCGCTGCGCTGGTGTGGGGTAAATAAAGTATCGTCACTTCGTGACGGGTCTGGACTGCAAAAGTAATGAAAATTGAGATTCCGGAGGGAATCTATTTTGTAATTATTGTCTTGATTTTTCTTATCTTTGCGCCTCGTTTAAAATAGCACTCAAAATGAAGAAAGATATTCCCGTATTGC
>DBXU01000088.1:0-4900 GCA_002310075.1 Bacteroidales bacterium UBA1204
CGTGGGGTGCATTACTTAAGCCAGAAGGCGACCGAGGCCTACGAACATGCCCGCCAGACCGTGGCCGATTTCGTCCATGCCAAGGAAGCAAGGGAAATCATCTTCACGCGTGGCACCACCGAGTCGTTGAACCTGCTCGCCACTTCTTTCGAGCACCTCTTACTCTCAACTCCCAACTCTCAACTCACCACTGACTCTAACCCCTCAACTCTCAACTCTCAACTAAAAGTGCTCGTCACCTCCATGGAGCACCACTCCAACCTCGTGCCTTGGCAGCAGATAGTGCAGCGCCATCATGGTCAGCTGTTTGTTGTACCAATGGATGACAAAGGTGTCCTGGACTTGAATCATTACGAAGAATTGTTGAAAGAAGGACCGAAGGTGGTGTCGATTGCGCATATTTCCAATGTGTTGGGAACCATCAATCCAGTAAAGGAGATGATAGCCATGGCACATCAATATGGTATTCCCGTTGTCGTCGACGGCGCACAGTCCATCGCCCACCATCCCATTGATGTGCAGGACTTGGATTGCGACTTCTTCGTCTTCTCTGGCCATAAGATGTATGCACCTATGGGCATCGGTGGCTTATTCGGCAAAGCGGAATGGCTGGAGAAGTTGCCTCCCTACCAATTTGGCGGTGAGATGGTTGACAAGGTGAGTTTCGAGAAGACCACCTTCAACGTGTTGCCTTATAAGTTCGAGGCTGGAACGCCTAACGTGGGCGCAGCCCTGGGTTTGGAGACGGCTATACAATTTCTGCAAAGTTTGGATAGGGAAGAGATTGAGCATTATGAAGCGCGGCTCTTGCAATCTGCCATCGAGAAACTTTCTGAAATCGACGGCATCCGTTTCATCGGTGAGGCAGAGCGGCGTTCGGGTTTGGTTTCCTTCATCATCGACGGCATCCATCCTTACGACCTAGGAACTATCATCGACAAGATGGGTGTGGCGGTGCGCACAGGTCACCATTGTGCCGAGCCGGTGATGACACGCTTCGGCATCCCAGGTACGGTACGTGCTTCGTTTGCCTTGTATAATACGATGGAAGAGGTGGAAATCTTCGTCAATGCGGTGAAAAAAGCCGCGATGATGCTGCGTTGATCAGTATTTGTTGAACCTTGTTCCCCAGTTATAGGACAACATCAGCGTGACAAACAGTGGCTTGTTACGTTCCGAATCCATTATGGATACCCCTAATGGAAAGTATTCAACAATGGCATCAAGGTTGAGGGACTGGGCTCGAGTACGTGTGGTTCCGAAGTCGAAACTCATTCCCAATGAGGCGTGAACACCAGGAGAAGGCTTTATCTCCTTGAGTCCTTTTGAGAAAGAGGCTCTTCCTATGATTTCAACCCATTGGTCGTGATGGTCAAAAGTCTGTTCTTCTGTGATTTCTTGGTAGGCGCCACTGGAAGGATGATAGGTTACCACATAATAGTAATAGGGCTTTTGTAACGCCAAAGAGACGCCAGCCTCATATTTCCAACGCGTTTCAACGCCACCCCAATAAGGTTTACCAAAAATGAGTCTTGATTGCCCATAGCCGAATCGCATGACATAAACATGATTCAGCTTTCCGTATACAAAGGGTCGCGTAAAGAACTCAGTGGCATTCATTGTTTTGATCTCTTTCAGAGAGCGCAGGGACACGACTTCGAATTCCCAATTCGATGTAGTGTGAATGCTTTTTATTCTGCCCAGCTTAAACCCTACACCAAAACCTTGAGTATGGATGCCGACATTGATGGTGTTTTGATGGCTGTAAACAAGCCTTTCTTCTAAAGGTTTGTCGTTATCGGACCCGATAGTAATCTCTTGAGCATGCAATACATAACTACACGCTCCCAAGAGAGTGAGAAGAAGGATGCGTACCATTGTTTTTTGGACGGCTAACATGACGCTGTTCCCCAAAACAATGATTAAAAGCGTGTTTCTTTCTGGAATCTTTTAGTTTCTCCGTATGAAGGGCAACTAGAGCTAGACTTGCAAGCAGAAAGAATCATGCCTGAAACGAAGGCGATCAGTAAGGCGATTGCTATTTTTTTCTTCATTTGAGTTAAATTGATTTGCAAATTAACGCATTTTTCTTGGGAAAATTGCCATATTTGCAGAAAATTTGTGGATATGGAAGTCAAGAAACCGAATATTGATGAAAGTTGGTACCAAGTGTTACGACCTCAATTTGAAGCTCCATACTTTGCCGACCTTAAGTCATTTTTGGTGAGCGAGAAACGTCAATATGCTGTTTATCCTCCCGGACCGTTGATTTTCAACGCTTTCAACCTCACGCCTTTCAATAAGGTGAAAGTGGTCATCTTGGGGCAGGATCCGTACCATGGTCCGGGACAGGCACATGGCCTTTCGTTCTCTGTGCCCGATGGTGTGCCGTTTCCACCCAGCCTGCAGAATATCTTTAAGGAGCTGCACGATGATCTTGGTGTGCCTATGGCGCGTTCTGGCAATCTCGAGAAATGGGCAAGGGAAGGAGTGCTGCTCCTTAACGCCTCGCTGACGGTGCGCGCTGGACAGGCCGCCTCACATTCGAGGCACGGATGGGAACAGTTCACGGATGCGGCCATACGTGCCCTCTCTGAGCAACGTGAGCATCTCGTCTTCATCCTTTGGGGTAATTATGCCATCGCCAAACAGGCCTTGATCGATCCGTTCAAGCACCTGATACTGAAATCGGTGCATCCTTCACCGCTCTCTGCCAGCCGCGGCTTTTTTGGCTGCCATCATTTTTCACAAACGAATAATTACCTGATGCAACACGGCATCGAACCTATAGACTGGAGCTTATGAAACAGATAGTATTTGCCACCAATAACAAGAACAAGCTGCGCGAAATGCGCGAAATTATGGAGGGCCTTTACGAGGTCCTGAGCCTCGAAGACATCGGCTGCCACGAGGACATCGTCGAGGATGCTGATACCATCGAAGGCAACGCCAAGATCAAGGCGGACTTCGTCACGGACAGGTATCACATCGATTGTTTCTCCGATGACTCTGGTCTTGAGGTGGAAGCTTTGGGCGGTGCTCCTGGCGTGTATTCAGCGCGCTATGCAGGTGAACATTGCAGTTACCAGGACAACGTCGACAAGATGCTGGCCGCGATGAAAGGGCAGACCAACCGCAAAGCTGCTTTTCGTACCTGCATCGCGTTGAACCTTGATGGCAAATCCTATTATTTCGAAGGCCGCTGTGACGGTCACATCACCGAAGTGCAGCGTGGCACCGAGGGTTTCGGCTACGACCCTATCTTCCAGCCCGACGGTTACGACCAGACCTTTGCCGAGTTGGGCCATGAAGTGAAAAACGCCATCAGTCACCGTGGTAAGGCCACAAGAAAACTGATAGCGTTTTTAAAAGAATTAGGTTAGAATCAGATTCTCTCCTTCAGCATTTGCATCGCCTTCGGCAATCCATCAGCATTGCGTCCGCCGGCCACGCAGAGTGTTTTTTGTCCACCGCCACCGCCTTGGATTTCCTTGGCTACCTCGCGGATGAGTTTGGTGGCATCCAACCCCTTGGCGTCGGCAAAGGCCTCTGGCAACAACAGGCAGAGCGAAGGCTTGCCATCAACAACAGAGCCGAGAATGGCGATGGTGCTTTCGTTCATCTGTTTTAGCATCAGGGCGATGTTGCGCAGTTGGTCTCCACTACAGGACAAAGTCTCCATGATGAGTTTGTAGCCTTCGTGTTCAAGGGCTTTCTCGTGGAGGCGTTCGGCCATGGCTTGGGCTTTCTCTTGCATCAGGTGTTCCACTTCTTTCTTCAAGACAGAGTTCTGATCATTCAACGAAATCACTGCCTTCACTAGGTCGGGCGACTTGACGCACTCACGCAGACGACCGATAAGGTCGAGCTGCTCGTCGAGGTATTGCTCCACGGCCTCTCCGGTGATGGCCTCGATGCGGCGGATGCCGGCAGCGATGGCACCTTCACTCACGATCTTGAACATGCCGATGTTGCCCGTGGCGCTGGTGTGACAGCCACCACAGAGCTCCATAGAATAGTCCTTGTCGAAGACTACTACGCGTACCTTGTCGCCGTATTTCTCGCCAAACAAAGCCGTGGCACCCATGGCCTTGGCCTCTTCAATCGGGATTTCGACATAGGTCACATTGGGGATGTTCTCACGAATCTTCTGGTTGACAATCTTCTCCACTTGCCGGATCTCTTCAGGCGTCATCTTGGCGAAATGGCTGAAGTCGAAACGCAGACGCTGGTCGTCGACCAACGAGCCCTTTTGCTCCACATGTGTGCCCAACACTTGCCTCAAAGCGGCATGCATCAAGTGGGTCGCACTATGGTTGTTGGCGATGCGTTGACGACGCTCCACGTCGATGGCGGCAGTGAAGGCCACCTCTGGATTTTGAGGCAATTGTTCGGTGATGTGGATGACGAGGTTGTTCTCCTTTACCGTGTTCAATATCTTAATGGTCTCGTTTTCGGAAGTCAGGGTGCCGGTGTCGCCCACCTCACCGCCCATCTCGGCATAGAATGGGGTCTTGTCAAGGACGATTTCGAAGTGGGTCTTTTTCTTGGCCACCACCTCGCGGAAACGTAGGATGTGGCTTTCACAGCTCATGTCGGTGTAGCCGACGAACTCTGTGGGCTGTTCGTTCTCATTCACTACCACCCAGTCACCATTGGCCTTTTCGGCAGCCTTGCGCGAACGGTTCTTCTGTTCTTCAAGGTTGGTCTTAAAGCCTTCCATGTCGACGTTGATGCCCTTTTCGTTGGCCATCAGTTGGGTGAGGTCGATGGGGAAACCATAGGTGTCGAACAATTCGAAAGCGAAGTTGCCGTCGATGTCCTGTTTAGGATGCTGCTCCACATAACCCTCAAAGCGCTTGATGCCTTGTGATAAGGTGCGCAGGAACGAGGCTTCCTC
>DBXU01000088.1:4991-13002 GCA_002310075.1 Bacteroidales bacterium UBA1204
AGGAAGGTGAAGCCGTAGCGCACGGCACGACGCAACACACGGCGGATGACGTAGCCGGCTCCGTTGTTGGAGGGTAGCTGTCCGTCGGCAATGGCGAAGCTCACGGCACGCAAGTGGTCGGCAATGACACGCATAGCGACGTCGGTCGTTTCAGCCTTGCCGTATTCTATGCCCGACATCTTGGCGATGGCTTGGATGATGGGCTGGAATACATCAGTGTCGTAGTTCGAGGTCTTGCCTTGCAGCACGCGGACAAGGCGCTCAAAGCCCATGCCCGTGTCGACGTGCTTGGCAGGGAGTTCCACCAGCTGGCCGTTGGCCATTCGGTTGTATTGCATGAACACGAGGTTCCAGATTTCAATCACCTGCGGGTCGTCCATGTTAACGAGGTCGCGGCCAGCTATTTGCTTTCTGGCTTCGTCGTCACGAAGGTCGATGTGGATTTCGGAGCAAGGACCGCAGGGACCCGTTTCGCCCATTTCCCAGAAGTTGTCCTTCTTGTTCCCATAGATGATGCGGTCTTCGCTGACATGTTCTTTCCAGTAGCCATAAGCCTCCATGTCAGCAGGCTGTCCGTCCTTTTCATCACCACCAAAAACAGTCACGTAAAGTCTGTCCTTGTCGATCTTCACCACCTCAGTAAGGTATTCCCAAGCATAGGCGATGGCTTCCTTTTTGAAATAATCGCCAAACGACCAGTTGCCCAGCATTTCGAACATGGTGTGATGGTAGGTGTCGTGGCCGACTTCCTCCAGGTCGTTGTGCTTGCCAGACACACGTAAGCATTTTTGCGTGTCGGCAGCACGTTTCCATTTTGAAGGCTGGTTGCCCAAGAAGATGTCCTTAAACTGGTTCATGCCAGCATTGGTGAACATCAGGGTTGGGTCGTTCTTTACCACGATGGGAGAGGAGGGGACAATAACATGTTCCTTGGAACGGAAGAAGTCCAAGAAGCTATTTCTAATTTCGTAAGCGTTCATTTATAGTAAGTTAGACGTTATTGCTTTAAAAAATGCTTCAAAAAAACGTGCAAATTTACGTTAATTATTCTATTTTTGCGCAATAGAAATCGATTTACTTCTTCTTACTATTCCAAAATATGTCGAAACAAAAGTATATTTTCAATCATAAGACACAGCGGTTTGAGAAGTTCAACATGTCTTTCTCAAAACGTTTTATTCGTGTTTTATTGCTGGTTTTGATGATACTGGGATGTGCTTTTGCTTTTGCGGTACTTTTATTCACGTTTTTCAAGTCGCCAAACGAGAGGATGCAGGCTCGTGAGTTGGAGTTCATGAAGGTGCAGTATGAGATTTTGAACGACAAATTGGATAACATGGAAGTTCTTGTTGCCGATATGGAACAACGTGACAACGACCTGTACCGTATGATTTTTGATGCGGAACCCATCCCGAGTTCGGTCCGGAAGTCAGGCTTTTCCAACATTGATCGTTATGCAAGTTTATACGGCTACATCAACTCGGAACAGGTGGTGAATGCTTCCAAGAAATTGGACATTATCGCCAGCCAGCTATACAATCAGTCGGTATCATACGATGAGTTATTTGAGTTGGCACGCGACAAGGCAAACATGTTGGCTTGTATTCCTGCCATCTTGCCATTGAAGGAATCAGAGATCAAGTATATCTCGTCGTATTTCGGAAGCCGTCCTGATCCCATTTATATGGTGACCAAGTTTCATAGTGGGATGGATTTTTCGGCTCAGTTGGGCACCGAGGCTTATGCCACTGGAGATGGCGTTGTATTAGAAGTTGAGCAGAATCAATGGGGTTATGGCAATTTGGTGGTTATTGACCATGGATATGGTTACAAAACTCGGTATGCGCACTTGCAGAAAATTCTTGTGAGAAAAGGCCAAAAAGTGAAACGCGGACAACGCGTGGGCCTGATTGGTGATTCTGGCAAGACAACGGGCGTGCATTTGCATTATGAAGTTTTGAAAAATGACGTGGCTATCGACCCCATACACTTCTTTAGTAGCGACTTGTCGCCCGAAGAATACGAGAAAATAATCGAGAGATCGACAATACCATCACAGACAATGGACTAATTATGGAAGAGACAACGACAACAGGGAAGTATTATTACAGCATCGGCGAAGTAGCCGCGATGTTTGGCGTCAACACTTCGATGATACGTTATTGGGAAAAGGAATTCGACGTACTGCGTCCACGTAAGAACAAGAAAGGCAATCGTCTATTCACGGAACGCGATGTGCGGTATGTCCACGTCATCTACCAACTGCTTAAGGTGAGAGGCTATACGCTTGCTGGTGCCAAACAGGCACTTAAAGAGCGTTTTAGTGACTATGAAGAGAGAATCATCGTCTTGGAAACCCTTGACAAGACCCGAAATTTCCTTGTGGAATTAGATAAATCGTTGGCTGAGAAACAGAAAGAAAAGAGGCAAGGCTGATTATTCGTCAAGCAAGTTTCTCGCTTTCAAATACACACGCCATTTCTCCAACACCGTTTTCATGTCGTCCGGCAATTCGGATGTAAACATGAGCTCTTTGCCCGTTGTGGGATGCACGAAGCCCAGTTCTTTGGCATGCAGGGCGTGGCGCGGCATGATCTTAAAGCAGTTGTCAATAAACTGTTTGTATTTCGAGAAGGTGGTGCCTTTGAGTATGACATCGCCGCCATACATGGCATCGTTGAACAAAGGATGTCCGATGTATTGAGAGTGGACGCGAATCTGGTGAGTTCGTCCCGTTTCCAGTCTGTATTCGTTGAGTGTCACGTAGCCAAAACGTTCCAACACTTTCCAATGGGTGATGGCATCTTTGCCATAATCGCCGTTAGGATAAACGGTCATCTTGCGGCGGTCGCTGGTGCTGCGCCCTATGTTGCCAACAATGGTGCCTTCTTCCTCGTTGAAATCACCCCAAACAAGTGCATAGTAACGGCGATGTATGGTGTGTTCAAAAAACTGATGCGCAAGAGTAGCTTGCGCGGCTTCGTTTTTGGCCACAACCATCAATCCAGTGGTGTCCTTGTCGATTCGGTGAACGAGATAACCAAAGCGGTTTTCTATGTTTTGGTGGGTTTGTTCAAAATAGTAGGCCAAGCCGTGCAGCAATGTGCCATCAAAATTGCCATGTCCGGGGTGCACTACGAGACCTGCCTGTTTGTTGATAACAATAACGTCGTCATCTTCGTAGACGATGGTCAAAGGGATGTTTTCCGGAGTGATGTCAGTCTCACGAGGAGGATAGGTAAATACGATGGAAATGACGTCGTTGGGCTTGACTTTGTAGTTTTGCTTGACGACTTTGTCATTGACAAAGATATTGCCTGCTTTCGCGGCATTTTGGACGCGATTGCGTGAGATGTTGGATATGTGATTGGTCAAAAAAGTGTCAATGCGCTCTGGCTGTTGGCCTGGGTCAACGACCATGCGAATGTGCTCGTAAAGCTCACTGCCTTCATCGGCAAACTCGTTCTCTAACAGTTCGTCCCGTTCTTCGCTCATTTCTTGATGATGAATTTTTGGTTGATCCTATATCCCTCACGAGTGATTACGCTCATTAAATATAAGCCATCAGGCATGTTACCGACGGCAATTGCTGAGGTTTCATCGTCTTGATAGACAACGCGCCCCATGAGATCGTAGACGTAGACTTTGGAAATGGATACCCCTTCACTTAATTTGATATACAAAGTGCTGCTGGCAGGGTTGGGGTAAAGCGAGAGTCGTGCGGAACTATTGTCGACTTGCTCGTCCAAACCGATGAAATAGGAACTGCCTACTACGGGACGAATCATCAGTGAACCTGCCTTCTCGCTTTGTTGCCATGATCCATTAACATTGAAGAAGTTGTATTGGCTGTTGTCGATAGAGGCGTCGAATCCGATGTTGATGATGCCATTGCTTTGTTGTACGAGGCCAATGTAGAACACGCCGCTCAGAAGTACGTTTTCCTTGAAAGGATAATAACTGAATCTGTAGGGTTGGTCTTCCCATTTTGGGCGTTGGTTCGACAATCTGTAGATCTCGTTGCCTGGATGGCCGTTTTCATCTTTCCAGATGACGATGTCGAAATACTTAAGGTTGGCATCGTTCAAAGTGCGGTTGAAAAGCAGTTGCACGCCACAGATGGTGTCAAACTCGGCGAGTTCATACTTTACTGCAAATTTGCCATTAGCAGGCTCTACGCCATATCCCATTTCGGCGACGCCATCGTCATAAGCATAGTAGTTGTATAGACCTTGGCGGTATACTAATGAATCGACCAAAGGAGGATTGCAGGTGGAGTCGTAAACGTAATGCTTGATTTCGTATGAAACGGAATCATAGTTCATACTGAGGTCGAATAGTTCTTGGACGTATGGGCATGCTGGCGATTCGCCTGTTTCGGGGCAGCTTAGGAAGCCAGCATCCTGATAGGGGGCGATGGTGACGGCATCGAGATGGTGCTCAAAGGATTGGCCTCCTCCGATTTTTTTCACAGTATAATAATAGAGGGCTTCATGCTCTACCTTGTCCAGATTGGCTATGTCGAGTTGTAGGTTTTCTTTGGTAGCCGAGCTGGGGTTGACTCTATATTGGCGATAGGGCATTGCTTGGTAACGTTGGAAGAAAGAGGGCCGTTTGCCCGAGAAAGTCAGCATAGGATAGGAACCGTCAAAAGCCGTACGGTTCATGTCGAGATAAACAAAATCGATGTTCCAATTGTCTTCGTTGCTGCGATTGCTGGGCAGTGAAGAGTTGACTATGCTAGCGTAATTGTAAAAGCGGAAATAGAAATTGTTTTGGAAGTATTTCAAGTCATTGATTGGAATCATAACTTGCTTGAAAGGCTGCCCGTTGTTTTCGGCCATGAAAGCCTGAAGCGTTTGTCCAGGGGCACTCCAAACATTATACCAAGTGGTGTCGGCCACGGTGGTGAACACGGAGTCACAAGGGACAGCGATACTGCCTTGGGCCATGGGTGTCAGGGTGTCGGTGATGATGGTGAACATGCCGGGTAGACAGCCTACAGAAGCCCAAACCGTATCGCCAGGGAACAGTGTGTCGACTTGCATCTCTGCAAAGATGTCGGCAATGCTGTAGTTTTGGTAGTCCAGGAACAGGAATTCCTGATGCTCAGTGGTGGTGCCAAATTGAAGTACGAGAGAGTCGTGCGCTTCTGGTGCCATGCCATTGCCTTGTGGCTGATAATAGAAACTGAAATAGAGTGAGTCGGCAGGTGTGAGCGCTCTTGGAGTGGGCTCAAAGACAGAGTCGAGGCGTATTCTGACAGAGGTGAGGTATTCCGCTATAAAAGGGTTGCTGATGGCATAACTGTATACCTTGCCTTGGGCATCAAGCACATCGAGGGTGGCACCATTGCGGTTGGGTGGGCAAAACGGGAAGCCATCATTGATCAGAACATTACAGTCTGTCCACTTGGTTGAATCAGGATAGAGGCTTGAATGCGCAAAGTCGTCAATAAAAGGCAAAGTCCTGGTTACATCGGTTTGGCTGCGTTGTGTGGTGGCAGTTTCCCTTTGAAACCCAGTCAATATTTCCTGTGCTTGTGTGTGGCTGGCCATGAAGCTTATGGCGAAAGCCACCATTATTTTAAAAGTCGTCTTCATAGTTTTCTTCAAAATCGGTTGTTTCGATATTCTCTTCTATAAGCGTGTCAATCTCAAATGCCTGGGGTACGTTGACCAGAGAGTCTTCATGGAGAAGTGTTTTCATCTCTTTCTTGAAGTCCATGGTGCGGTTGGAGTGGTAGGTAATGTCGATGTAAGTGCCAGGCTTGACTGTGCCCGAGCTGAGCCCTGGGCTCATGCCTTTGACGCACATGTACTGAATACTATCGCGGTCCTCATAAGTCTCTTTACCCAAGTTCAAGCCTGAGAGGAACAAAAGACGTTTGACTTCCTCGGCAGGTTTTCCAATCAAATTGGGCACTTTCACATTTTTCTTGTCTTGTCCGATACCAACATGAAGAACTACTTTGCTGCCCTTAACGAGCTCCGTTTCAGGTGCAATAGGTGCACCTTCATAATACTGGTCGATAACGGCGTTTTTCGCAAAGAAATCCTTGTATTCCAGATGGTCTATGTCAAGCCCGTTTGACTCTAACAGGCCTATGGCTTGTCTCAAAGAAAGGTTCTTCAAATTGGGCATGGTCGTTTTTTCGGGCGTCACCGCAACAATGATATAATAGACATTACGCCCTTTTTTGATTTTTGAACCAGGCAAAGGATCTTGTTGGACGATGGATCCAGGGGTCTGCCCCTTCGGATATATGCTGTCGATCATGATGAAATTGAAGTCTCTTTTGTATTGGTGCTGAACTTCACGGTAGTCCATACCGATAAAATCTGGCATGGTATAGACCTTGTCATGACGAGTATATCTATCTAACAATCTGAATGTTAACCATAACAATACTCCGCACAAGAGCAGTATGATGAGCAGATTGAGGTAAAATTTCTTTTCTTTAAGGAAGTGAAAGCGTCCCATATTTTAGTATTTTAGCCGTGTTTTAACAACTCTATTTTGAGTGTTTTTATTGTTATGCCTATTTAAACCGACAAAATTACAAAAAATATGAAAAACGTTGCAATTATTTGTGGTGGAGATTCTGGTGAGTTTGAAATTTCCGTCAAAAGTGCCCATGTTGTAAAAAAGAATCTGAACCCACGTCAATACGATTCTTACATTATTGTGGTTTCAAAAAAAGGATGGTATGGTCTCCTTGACGACGGTTCGCATGTTGAGATTGACAAGAATGATTTTTCCATGAAAATTGACGATCGTAAGGTGAAATTCGATGTGGCTTTCAATGCAGTGCATGGTGAGCCTGGAGAAAATGGGCCGCTTTCGGGTTATCTTGAACTGATGGGAATCCCTTGCACTTCATCAGATCAAACCACATGCGCCCTTACGTTTCATAAAGATTTCTGCAAGCGTGTCGTAGCGTCCTATGGGGTTAATGTGTCACCCTCGGTGCTTATTAACAAGGGCGATGACTACGATGCAGGGAGAATCATAGAAGAGATAGGCTTGCCCATGTTTGTAAAACCGACTTGCAATGGGTCGAGCGTTGGTGTGACCAAGGTGAAAACCGCAGAACAGTTTATTCCAGCCGTTGACACGGCTATGGCTGCGGGTGGACAGGTGATGTGCGAAAAATTTGTCAAGGGTCGTGAGTTCGGCTGTGGAGCCATGAACTATAAAGGAAAGATGATGGTGTTCCCCTTGACGGAGATATGCAGTAAGAACGAGTTTTTCGATTACGAGGCAAAGTATACTGCTGGCAAGTGTGACGAAGTGACCCCAGCCCAAGTTGATGAGGATGTTGAAATCGAAATCAAGGCTACCACGGCCATGTTGTATGAGAAGTTGGAGTGTAAGGGTTTTGTTCGAATGGATTATATCGTCAGCGAAGACGGCGTTTTCTTCATCGAAGCCAATATCGTCCCGGGTATGTCGGAGGCCAGCATCATTCCAGCACAGGCTCGATGTTTTGGGTTGACATTGGAGCAGCTGTTTGGAATGGCAATTGAGAATGTCCTATAAAAGAAAAAGGAGCCAACCGGCTCCTTTTTCCTTTAAGAAAGTTCGCTGTTTAAACAGTCATAATATCTTTCGACTTCAATTCAGTGAGGTCGTCGATTTTCTTGATATACTTATCGGTGAGTTTTTGGATTTCTTCTTGCAAAAGCTTTGACTCATCTTCAGAGATGGTGTCCTTTTCCAGCTTCTTGGCATCGTCGTTGGCGTTGCGGCGGATACCACGAATGCCTACTTTGGCTTCCTCGGCAGCGGTCTTGGTGCGTTTCACAAGTTCTTGACGACGTTCTTCTGTCAAGGCAGGGACACTGATACGAAGCACTTCACCGTTGTTCATCGGGTTGAATCCCAGGTTGGCATTCAAGATGGCTTTGGCTATGTTGTTCAAGGCGCTCTTGTCGAAAGGCTGCACGACAATCATACGGGCATCAATACAGCCGATGTTAGCAGTTTGCTCGATGGGCACCGTCGTGCC
>DBXU01000088.1:13009-15057 GCA_002310075.1 Bacteroidales bacterium UBA1204
GGACTGGCCTTGCCTGCCCTGATGCCTTGGAATTCATGCTCCAAGTGCTTGATGGTGTTATCCATGCTTTCAGTGGCCTCGTCTAATACAAATTGAGAATCTTCAGTCATAGTTTTTCAAATTTTGGCACAAAAGTAATTATTTTTCTTTTTCCTCTCAAAAATCTTGCCATTTTTCTCTCGTTAATGGAGCGGCTCATAAAGACCCGTCAAGACAGGGTCTTTTCTTGTCACATAATAACTTAGCCTATTCATTTCTAGAGGGCGTTTCCCTCGGTTCCAGAGGTAGGTCTTGATGGTCTTGTTTTTTGGTGTGAAAATGTCGTCGAAGAGGATGGCATCAGCCACTACGTTTTCACCTGGCATGAAACGACTTCCGTTGTTCACCGAGCTATGCCAAAGCAGCAAAGAGTCTGTTTCTGCATCATGTACCTCTATGACGATCCCACATTGTTTGATCGTGTCGGGACAAAGGATAGTCGCTGCAACACCCAAAGCCTCGATGTCGTCAGGTAAAGAGTCGCCAGAAATGTATTCGGCTTTACCCCATTCCATGCCTTCCTTGTATGTGAAAGGCACTTCGCAAAGCGTATTGAGCAATGGCCGACTGCCTTCAACGGGTTTTTTACTCAATGTTAAATAACGAGAAGTAAACCAATCTTTCTGTCTGATGGCATAAGGGTAGTTGCCCGCAGCAGTAACCTCCCAAATCGGCGGCACGTAATCGGTCCAGCCAAATCCTAACATAGGCACGTCATGATGTTCGTTGAGCCATTGGTTGAATCGTTCTAAGCTGTCGTATCTGTTGAAAACGATGCGTTCTTCGACGTTTATATGCTTTTGGTAGAACTCGGCTGCCTCTCCAATTTCCGTGCGGGTGGCAAACTGGATTTTGTCACCATAATGATCCTTGTCTTGTCTGATCTCAACGGCAATTTGATCAAAGCCTTGATGATACATCAGGTCGTAATGGCGGCGTGTAGTTATCAAAGAAGAACTGCCGACAAAGAGTATGACAGCCACTACCAATGCCGTTTGCCATGGTGACAATGTACGGGTGCCAAACAAGGAGAATGCCACGATGATAACGAAGGGGTAACTGAAAATCAGCGTACTATGCTGGATGATAGGCTCGCGTTTCAAAGAATAGATAAAAGCGATGGCAAAGATGATGACAAACCATGCAATGCCGGCCCAACGCAGAGGATTGGATTGTTTGGAACGGTTGCCCAAAAGGAGTGGCAAAAGGATGATAATGCCCACCGCAAACATGAACAGCATGGAGTAGTTCATCGTGTATTGTAGGAAGTCGGTGAGGAAAGTGGCCTTGGGCGCTGTCAACCAGCCGCCGATGCTGCCGCTTACAAAAAGCTGCTGCCAAAAGATAGGCAGGGTAGGGGCGAACAAAACAACGGCTGCTATACCGCTGATCCAATATGCTTTGCGACGGTCCTTAGGGAGGAAGAACAAACCAGTAAGGAAAATGAGCCCCGCTTGCGCGATGGAGAAATACTGAATCATCGAACAAGCCCAGGCCGAAAGGGCAAAGCCAATGTAAATGGCAAGTTTCGGTTTTTCTTCTTCAAAGACAATCTTATGCCAATAATAAGCCATCAGCAGGACGAAGAACAACCCTGCCGAATAAGGCCGCGCCAATTGGCTATAGAACACTGTGAACTGGCTGACGGCAAAAAAGGCCGCGGAAAACAACCCCACCTTACGGTTGAACCACTGTCGGCCTATTAAATAAATAAGGTATATGGAACCAATGCCCATCAGCACAAAAGGCAGTTTGACCCAGAACTCACTCCATCCAAAGAGTTTCACCCACCCCCAAAGAAACAGCTGCACGCCGATAGGATGGCTGTCGGGCATCACGCCCTGTTGGATGAAGTCGTGGAAGTTGTCGAAACGGGTACGTAGCAAGGCACTGAACTCGTCGTGCATAAACGGTACCTGCCCAAGCTTCCAAAGCCTCAGGACGGCGGCAACGAGGATGATGATGCCGATGAGGATGTAGTCTATCCTCTTGCTCGGCACATTGTGGAT
>DBXU01000051.1:0-173 GCA_002310075.1 Bacteroidales bacterium UBA1204
CCGAAGGAGTTATATGAACCCATTGCCTATACCATCCTGCAGAGCGGCAAACGCCTCCGCCCCATGCTCTGTCTGTTAGCCAACGAGATGTTTGGTGGCGACGAGCAGGAAGCCTTATGGCCCGCCTTGGCTTTGGAGACCTTCCATAACTTCACCCTCATCCACGACGACAT
>DBXU01000051.1:241-5544 GCA_002310075.1 Bacteroidales bacterium UBA1204
CCATCCTCTCCGGCGACGCCATGCTCGCCAAGGCCTTCCAATTTGCTCTGAAACCCAAACAAGGTGCAGAACTTGCCCAACAATTGAGCAAAGTAGCCATCGAGATCTGTGAGGGGCAGCAGATGGACCTCAACTTCGAGACCCTCGGCAACGTCACCATCCCCGAATACTTGGAGATGATTCGACTGAAAACGGCAGTGCTGTTGGCCACAGCCTTGCAGATGGGTGCCACGGCAGCAGGAGCGGATGAAAAAGACATCCATCATCTTTACAGTTTCGGCATCAACCTAGGCATGAGCTTCCAGCTGCAAGACGACATCCTCGACCTCTACAGCGACGTGAAGGTATTCGGCAAACGCCATGGTGGCGACATCGCCGACAACAAGAAGACCTATCTCTACTTGAAAGCCTTGGAGCTGGCATCGGAACGCGACCGCAAATGCCTCCAACAGCTCTTCACCCTACGCATCGACCACGATGAGGAGGAAAAGATCGAAGAGGTGCAATCCATTTACGACCGTCTACACGTGAAAGAAGCCGTCGAAGCGGTGATGCTCGAATACGACCGCAAGGCCTTCGAAGCCTTGAATGCCGTCAACTTGCCCGATGAGAAGAAAAAGCATTTACGCCTATACGCCGAACTGCTTTCAGGACGCAAGAAATGAAAAAAGGAGAAGGCCGGGCCTTCTCCTTTTTTATTCAACACTGGCTCAATCTTACTCTTGAGCCTCGCGTATCTTCTCCATCCTCTCAACGCGCTTGGCTTCAGACTTTTTCATATCGCGTTTATGGATCTTCTTGTGACTAGGTCTCAGGGCCTTGCCGTTTCTCATTTTCTTTTCATGTTTACGGTCAACAGCAACCTTCTTGTTTTTGTCCATTTGCTTGGTCTCGCAGCAATCTGCAGTTTTCTTTTTGTCGGCCGAGACCTTCTTGTCATTGCAGCAGTCATCCTTTTTCTGTTTCACTGGTTCCTGAAGGATGGGCTTCGTCACTTGTTTTTCCGATTTTTCGCTTATAGCGGTTGTTTCGGCTTTCTTAGATTTCACTTCTGCATTTTGGGCATTTGCGTTCTGTATACCCATGGCACTCAAGGCAAAAAACGCCACAGCACCGAATAAGATGGATTTTTTCATAGCTCGGATATTTTGTGTTTCAGCGGTAATTATGCAAAAACCATTCCATTGCATCATGCTCGTTTTTATTATTGCTTTATTTTCCATTTTTACACCATTTTTTAAATATTTTGTATTTTTGACAGCTTTTAATACAGCATTTCTATGAAAAAACACATCCTATTCCTAGTCATCGCTCTCAGTTGTACTCACTTTGCCCAGAGCCATCCTATCAGTGTGGAAAAAGCCAAAAAGACAGGCCAATCCTTCATCGCTTCTAATTTCAATAACCAATCAAAAGTTCAAGATTTAAGTTTGGTTTACACTGGCGTCTCGAATCGCAATGAACCTTGTTTCTACGTCTTCAACGAAGGCAATGAAGGGTTTGTCATTGTCTCTGCCGACGACCGATTCCGTCCCATTGTAGGCTATTCTGACGAAGGCCCTTTCCATACCGAGAACATGTCTCCAGAATTGGCATTCTACCTCGACAAAATCATAGAAGCCCGCACCAGTGGCAACGCCATTGTGTTCGAAGACGCCGAGCGTGAATGGCAAAGCGTAGCCACTACTGGCAAGCTGCTCTCGCGCAACGGCGGCCGTGGTGTAGACGTAATATGTTCTACCAGATGGAACCAGGATTCACCATACAATCTTTATGCTCCAGAGGCAACTAGCGGTCCTGGTGGACGCTGTTATGCAGGCTGCGTAGCTACCGCCATGAGTCAAGTGATGAAATATTGGGACCATCCTACCCAGGGCACTGGGAGCCATTCCTACTACTGCTATGGTTATGGTACACAATCGGCCAATTTCGGCAATACCGTCTACGACTGGAAGAACATGCCCGACCGCCTCAATGGAGCCTCTTCACAAGAGGAAATCGAAGCTGTCGCTTTGTTGATGTACCATTGTGGCGTAGCAGTCGACATGGGTTTCGGTCCCGATGGCAGTGGCGCCAACTCTTGGGATGTGCCTAATGCAATCCGACATTATTTCTCCTATGCCAACCAGGCCACGCTTCGCGGCCGCGATGATTATTCCCTTTCCGAATGGCAAAACATGCTCAAGGAATCCTTTGACCTGGGATGGCCTGTCTACTACTCTGGATTCAGCAACAGCGGCGGACATGCTTTCGTTTGTGACGGCTACGACGACAACGACCTCTTCCACTTCAACTGGGGCTGGGGCGGCAGCAGCGACGGCTGGTTCGTCATCGATGAAATCGACTATGCAGGTTGGGCGCAAGCTGTCTTTAACTTCGTACCCACTGATGTGTACAATTATATGCCCATGCAACCTGAGAACTTAGAAGTCATCTCTCACGGCGACAGCGACTTCTCAGCCACCATCAACTGGACCAACCCCACCCAAAACATCCACTTTAACAATTTGGACATTATCGACCAAATCGTGGTCACACGCAACGGGAAGATCATCTACACAGAAAACAACGTCACCCCAGGTGCCAACATGACCTATACGGACCATTACATGCCCACCATGGTTAGTTATGCCGTTTATGCCATCGTTAACAACGCCAAAGGAATAGAATCCCGTGAAGATAATGTGTTTCTTGGCCCCACTTGCAATTGGACTATAGAGATGGAATCGTCAGAAACAACAGGCTGGGCTGGTGCCAATATCTCGATGTATAATACCGCAGGCGTTGAGTTATGCCAGTTGACCACCAACGGTGCGTCCTCAAACCATACTTTCGCTATGCCCCAAGGGCACGTAAACCTCTTCTGGAAAAAACCCGAACAAAACATCGAAAGCATCCGCTTCACGATCAAAAACAACAAAGGCGAAACCGTAACCTCCTTCGAAGGTCCAACTTCCGAACTACACAATGGTTTGATTTTTGTCATCAACAACACTTGTGACGAGGAAACAAAACCTATGGCTCCTGAGAATCTCCGAGCCCAACAAGCCGGAAATGCCATTGTCCTTCAATGGGATGCTTCTCAAGGCAGTGTTGACAAATACTGCATCTATCGCGACCGCATTCTTTACGACATTTCAGAAAGCACCTCTTTCACCGATGAGGCAGCCAACGACAGCTATCATAACTACTATGTAACTGCGTTGCAAAATGCTAATGAATCCGACCCATCCAACATTTGCAATATCAACTTGGAAAGCCCTTGCTCAATTCCCACCAACCTCAGATACGAAATTGCCAACAACAAAGTCAAGCTGATGTGGGAGGCTCCTGAAGGTGAAAATCCCACTGGCTATTTCCTCTATCGTCGTGTCAGAGGACAAGATTTCAGCCGCATCAAAGCACTTACCAGCACTTATTACAGCGACAATATCCTTGGTAGCCAAAACAACGAAATCTATGAATATGCCGTAGCCGCTTATTACCGCGAAGGCGACTGCACCTCTGGATATGCCAACTCATATGAGCATCCCGAATTGTATTTCCTTGAAGTCAACAAGACCATCATCCCTCAGCATCTCAGCTATACGCTCTCTGACGGTTCGGTCATTTTGCGATGGGAACAAGCTATTATGGCAGAAAGCTATAACATTTATCGTAATGGAGAGCTGATCGCGCAAAATGTCACAGAAACCACCTTCACTGACAACACCGTTGCTGCCTTGGAGGATTGCCGATATATGGTGACTGGAATAACGGCGTTCGTGGAGTCAAACCCATCAAACGAAGTGGTTATCGATTGGACTGCATTAGTGGAAGAGGGAATATCAGAAAGCCTTCTTCTCTACCCCAACCCAACTAGTGGCATTGTCAAAGTCAACGCCGAATCACTACAACAAATCATCCTCTTTGATTTGACAGGACGCGAGGTTATGCGCAAAGAGAGCCATGAGAGCCAAACTTCTGTCGACCTCTCCGCCTTACCACAAGGCACCTATATCATGAAGGTCGTTACAGATAACGGTAGTTGTGTTAAAAGAGTCATCAAATTCTAAACAAAATAAATAACATGAACAAATTTGTGAAATCAATTGCCATCACGCTATTATTAGGCGTAAGTGCAACCCTCTTTGCCCAAGAAGCCAAAGAAGAATCACCCATTTACCAAATCACCGAGACCGTCAACGTAAAACACACACCAGTCGACAACCAAGGCAGTTCAGGCACTTGCTGGTGCTTTGCGGGCATCGGCTTCGTAGAAGCGGAAATCCTGCGCATGTACGGCAAGGAATTCAACCTTTCTGAAATGTTTGTCGTCCGCAATGCCTGGACTGAGAAAGTTGCCAAGTTTATCAGAATGCACGGCAACAGCACCCTCAGCCAAGGCGGCGAGGTATGTGACGTGCTATATATGATCGACAAATACGGCATGATGCCCGAAGCCGACTACAGCGGCAAGGTCATCGGCGAGGAACGTCACATGCATGCCGAGATGAACGAAGTCATCAGTTCGGTAGCCCGCGGCATCATCAAGAACGGCAACAAAAAAATTTCACCCGCTGGTCCAAAAGCAATTCAAGGCGTACTGGACGCCTATCTCGGCGAAGTGCCTGAAGAGTTCACAGTCGACGGTAAGAAATACACGCCCAAGTCATTTGCTGAAAAATATCCTATCGATCCTGCCAACTACATTGAGATCTGCTCTTTTACAAGCGAGGAATACAACAAGCCTTGCATGGTCGAAATCCCTGACAATTGGACCTGGACTCCCGCCTACAACCTGCCCCTAGACAAACTGATGGAAGCCGTTGACTACGCCCTTGAGCATGGCTACACTCTCGGTTGGGCTCAGGATGTAAGCAACAAGGGTTTCTCAGGAAAGACCGGTATTGGCATCGTCCCCGAAGATCCTGAAAGCGAACAACTTTGGAAAGAGATTGTAGCCGAGAAGAAAGTGACCGACGAGGACCATCAAAGAGCCTATGATAACTGGGATGCAGGCGACGACCATAGCATGCTAGTCGTCGGTATTGCCAAGGATCAGAATGGCAACAAATACTACAAGATCAAGAACTCGTGGGGCGATAGAGGTCCCTACAAAGGCTACTGGTACTGCTCCGAGCAATACCTTCGCCAATACACTATCTTCTTCACGCTCCATAAAGACGCTCTTTCAAAAGCCATGAAGAAAGATCTCGGCCTTTAACAACATGAAATCTTAAATCTTTAAATCATAATATTATGAAATTCAAACATTTATTGACTGCAACCGCCTTGATGCTCAGCATCAGCGTCGTTGCCCA
>DBXU01000051.1:5594-6172 GCA_002310075.1 Bacteroidales bacterium UBA1204
GTCACCTCCGTGAAAGACCAGAACCAAGCTGGCACCTGCTGGTGCTACAGCTCGTTGGCTTTCTTCGAAGCCGAGTTACTCCGTATGGGCAAGCCCGAGTACGATTTCTCTGAGATGTACATTGTTTACAAGACCTACCTTGACCGTGCCGAAGCCGCCATCCGTACCCATGGCGATGTCTCCTTCTCGCAAGGAGGTTCCTTCGGTGACGTATTGTATGCCATCAAGCATTATGGTCTCGTCCCCGACGAGCTGATGCCTGCCGGCGCCATGCATGGCGATTCGCTGTCGAACTTCACCGAACTCTCCGCTGTCACCGACCCCTATGTGGAAGGCGTCATCAAGAGCCGCAAGATCCAGAT
Organism: Bacteroidales bacterium UBA1204; assembly: GCA_002310075.1. The sequence continues at coordinate 5,957 of DBXU01000051.1, forward strand.
GGACAAGGACGGTAACGCCCTTTGGAAGAAAGGCTTGGCTGGCATCTATGATGCCTACCTTGGAGTCCCTCCGACCGAGTTCACTTACAAAGGTAAGAAGTACACACCTATGAGCTTCGCTGAATCAACGGGTCTCAACATGAACGACTACGTCAACCTGACTTCATTTACGCACCATCCTTTCTATGAACCCTTCGTCATCGAAGTGCAGGACAA
>DBXU01000051.1:6257-10069 GCA_002310075.1 Bacteroidales bacterium UBA1204
TGGCTCCGTGGCAAGATGGCCGGTGTGGCAGTGCTGCCCGACCTCGAAGCCAAAGGTCGTGACCTCCAAGGTAGCGACATGGCTCACTGGCTGGGTATGAGCGCCGCCGACCGTAAGAAAGAAGCCATGAATGGTCCCACCCCGCAGAAGTGGGTCACGCAGAAAGAACGTCAAATCGCCTACGACAACTACGAGACTGGCGATGACCACGGCATGCTTATATACGGCACTGCCAAGGACCAAATGGGTAACGAGTACTTCATCGTGAAAAACAGCTGGGGCGATGCTGGCCAATATAATGGCATTTGGTACGTCTCCAAGGCTTTCGTCCGTTACAAGACCCTAAACATCGTGGTCCACAAAGACGCCCTTCCGAAAGATATTGCCAAAAAACTTGGAATCAAATAATGCATTAGCATAACAATAATACTATTAAAAACTAAAACTTTAAACAGATGAAAAGATTGTCATTTATGATGGTCACGTTGTTCATTGGAACAATGGCCTTTGCCCAAAAGACTGATCAAGCCATTGACCAGTACGGCAACAAAGTGGACGTGAAGGAAGTGACTGCCTCCGACCGTGACGGCATCCTAGTCTTCGAATCGAAAGACAAAGACTACAAATTCTGGTTTGACTCCAGAGTTCAGGTCGATTTCGGCCACTATTTTGGTGCTCAAGAATGGGCTGATCCAATCGGCTCAGGCGCCAGCATCCGTCGTGCCCGTTTCGCCGTGAAGACCCAAATCACCCCCGACTGGTACGGTGAAGTGGATATGGAACTTGCCAATGGCTCCTTTGAATTGAAAGACGCTGTCGTCCGATACAACGGACTGAAGAATTGGCAATTCACTGTCGGTAGCATGAAGCCCGACTTCACCATGTCGCGCAACACTTCATCACGCTACCTCATGTTCATGGAACGCCCGATGGTGATTAACGCCTTCGCACCTAGCCGTCACCTCGGTGTTTTCGCCAAGTATAGCAACAAGTACTTCTTCGGTAGCGGCAGTATTCTGTTCCAAGAGATTGAAGGTCAAGAAACTCGCGACTATGTGGAAGCTAACAATAAGGACTATGGCATGGACGAAGGACTTTCCTACGTCGGCAAGGTCGTGGTCCGTCCCGTGAACGAGGCCAACTATGGCATCCACATCGGTGGTGCTGTTATGTATGACACCCCTAAGACCTCTGATGAGTTTGGTGCTTATGCCGGTACCCGCTTCAGTTGCCGCAACACCACCAACATCAGCCGCAAGAAATACATTGATACCGATGATATCAAGAACACCGACCACAACCTCATCGCCACTGCCGAACTGGCCGGTCACTATGACGGCCTCCGTCTTGAAGGTGCTTGGGTTTCAGACTGGACCTATATGAACCCTGAAAAGGTCGCTCTTGACAAGCCTTATCACTTCCAAGGTTGGTATGTCGAAGGTGCCTGCCTCCTCCTTGGCGGCAAGCAGAGCTATGACTCCGATGGTGCCAAATTCAACCGCGTACGTCCTGGCCGCAACTGGGGCGATGTAGAACTCGTTGCCAAATATGAGTTCCTTGACATGAACGACTACGAAGGCCGTGGTGAAAATGCTATCTTCGGCGGTTCTGCTGAACTCTATGGCGCTGGCCTTAACTTCTACTTCAGCAAGAATGTGAAGATTGCCCTCAACTACCAGTATGTTAACAACGACCGTTACGCTAATGGCAAGGGCAAACTTTATTGCGGTCTCGATGCCGACGGCAATGCCACCAAGGACTTCACCAAGGTCGCCTCTCCCGATGGCGAGGCTGGTGTGAACTACCACATGCTACTGGCCCGTTTCCAGGTTGCTTTCTAATTTAACTAATGTCTAACTTATTAAAATAAAGAATAATATGAAAAGAATATTGTTCGTGGCTTTGGCCTTGATAATCGGCCTGGCCTCCTGCGTTAAGGATAAACAATATGCAGGCATTACTATATCAAACGTCAGTTATAGTCCTACAGCTGTTACCGAGTATTCCGATGTCACAGTATCGGCTACCATCACCAGTTTCAAGGATTTTGTCGCTACTTTGGTGTATTCGGCTGGCCCAGATAGTAGAGCCATCGAAGTCCCTATGGTAGTTTCGGAAGAGAATATTTACACCGCTGTCATCCCAGCCCAACCTGATGGTACCAAAGTAAATTTCTATGTCATGGCCAAAAACGACGTGGCAGAAGCAGTTTCTCCCGCCATGGAGTATGAAGTGGGCGCTGTCGCTGTCGACTATAGCCATTTGCGCCTCAACGAGCTTAACGGCAATGACAAGTTCATCGAAATCTACAATGGTGGTGCCGAAGCCATCAACCTGAATGGCGTCTATATCGAGAAGGACGGTACACAGAACTGGGTTGCCGACAATACAGTTGCCATTGGTGCTGGCGAGTACCTGCTGCTCTATAGCGAGGATGTCATTGCTGACCATGAAGGTTATCCCGAGAGCTTGATCTTCCACAGCGGCCTCTCCGCCAAGAAGAACGTCCGCGTCCAACTCTTCACGCCCGCAGGCGCTTCCATCGACGACTTCAACCTGACCGCCATCGAGCTAAACGGCGAGGCATATGGCTATGCCGGCGACCAAGCCCCGGCTTCCTACAGCCGCAATGCTGATGGTAATTGGTACTATGCCGATGCCACTCCAGGTGCTGCGAATGTTGACGGTGCCAATATCGTCCTCGGCCTCGAAGGTGGCGATGTGCCGCCCACTCCTGAGCAGCCCGACTACACCAACATTGTCCTCAACGAGTTGAACGGCACCGACAAGTTCATCGAACTTTACAATATGGGCAGCCTCGACCTTGTTTTAACCGAAGGCATGTATCTGGAAAAAGACGACAAGACCGACCCTGTCTGGGTATCCGACGGCACTATCACCGTTCCTGCCCATGGTTATGTAGTGCTCTACAGCGAGGATCTCCTCAATCCAGATGAGCCGCAATATCCTGAATCAATTGTCTTCCACAGCGGTCTTTCAGCAAAAAAGACAATCCGTTTCGCCCTCTTCATGCCTGACGGCACCCAGAGAGACATCTTCACCAGAGGCACCACTGGCGAATGGGGACAGACTATTTCTGCCGTTGAAGGCTCCTATGCCCGCACGCCCGACGGCGGCGACTGGAAGCTGGCCGAGGCTACGCCCGGCGCAGCCAACCCAGCCACTGGCGAAGACATCCCGCAGGAATAAATTTGGCTTTTAGCTATTAGCCATTAGCCGTTAGCTATTGCCAACCATGTCGCTGGCTAATAGCTAACGGCTAAAAGCTAACAGCCACCATAAAAGAAATCTTAAATCATAAATCCCAAAATGGCAAAAGAAGAAATGAAAATCGGCGAAGTGTCGAAGCCGAGATTTGAGTTCCGCTCCTTCGGACAGTGCTTCTGCGAGGCCCACAAACGCATGGCTCGCCTGTCGATGCCCGTCCCCGAGAAGGTTTGGGAGCGCCTCAGCGACGAGATTTACATCATCTCCCGCAAAAACGACATCAACAACACCAAGATACGCGACGGCAAGATGGACATCAAGACTTTCGTGCAAAGCGTCGACGGCCTCGAGCAATGGAATCCTTTGATGAAGGGCGAGTTCCCCATCAGCCGCGAGGTGCTCGAGAAGGAAGTGTTTCCCGCTTTCATGGTCGAAATGCCAAAGCTGACCAAGGACACCTACACCTACGAAGAGTTCATCGCCATGGTGAAGGCTAACCCTGACCTAGCAGCTGTGCGTGTCCACAAGCGCCGCTTCGGCTACATGGTCAACGACACCATCTGCGAGTTTGGCGAGGTGCTCAT
>DBXU01000099.1:0-164 GCA_002310075.1 Bacteroidales bacterium UBA1204
TCCTTGCCGAAGTCATCCTTCCAGAGTTCGATGTACTTCTCGATGCAATCCTTGAGGTGATGTCCGTTGAGGAAGATCAGCTCGCAAGGCATGATGATGAGGCCCTTCTTTGGGTTGCCCTTGAAGGTCTTGAAGCGACGGAAGAGGAGCTGGGTGAGCTTGCC
>DBXU01000099.1:172-492 GCA_002310075.1 Bacteroidales bacterium UBA1204
GGAGCATCGGTGAACTTGCAGTTGGGATCAAAAGCGATACCAGCCTCGGTGGTGTTGGAGATGACGAAACGGATGTCCGGCTGATCGGCCAAAGCCATGAATGCAGCATTCTGGCTGTATGGATTGAGGGCGCGGCTGATGACATCCACACGGTCGAGGGTATCAACGGGCTTGCCGTTCTGACGGCCCTGCAGGTTGACGTGATAGAGGCAGTCCTGGCCATTGAGCCACTCCACCATACCACGTTCGATTGGCTGAACGACAACAACAGAAGCGTTGAAGTCGGTCTTCTTGTTCATATTCCAGATGATCCAATCAAC
>DBXU01000099.1:507-1436 GCA_002310075.1 Bacteroidales bacterium UBA1204
CCAAACTGGATGATTTTCTCGGGAGCCACGCTCTTGGGCGCGGTCTGCTTGTTTAAAGCTTTCATGTCGTTTTTGAATAATGATTAAAGTTAGTATGTTAGGTTTATAATGCATGTTTATTTCAAAAATCGCTCAAAAAACAGAGCAATAACATGTAAAATTCTTTGCAAATATACTAATTTTATTTTTTAATCAAAAAAAAAACATAAAATTTTTGCTTTAATTAAAAAAAAAACGTATCTTCGCCCCATGAAATTAGCAAAAACACTACAATTTTTGCAGATTTCACTAATGAAAACCTAAGCGTACGACTATAGTACACTAAGAATAGTTAATAGTAAAAAACTCCTCTAATCGGGTTTCATCTTATACAAACACAATAAACACTTTTTTACAATGAAAGCATTTTTGGATGAGAACTTCCTGCTGCAGACCGAAACTGCACAGAAGCTTTACCACGAGCATGCGGCTAAAATGCCGATCATCGATTATCACTGTCACCTCATTCCCCAGATGGTAGCCGAAAACAAGCGTTTCGAGTCTATCGCACAGATCTGGCTCATGGGCGATCACTACAAGTGGCGTGCCATGCGCAGCAATGGCGTTGACGAGCGTTTCTGCACCGGCAAGGATACCACCGACTGGGAGAAGTTCGAGAAGTGGGCAGAGACAGTTCCCTACACTTTCCGTAACCCTCTCTATCATTGGACTCACTTGGAGCTCAAGACTGCTTTCGGCATCACCGAGACCTTGAATCCAACCAATGCTCGCGCCATCTACGACAAGTGCAACGAGCTCATCGCTACCGACCCCAAGTTCACTCCTCGTGGACTGATGAAGCATTATAATGTAAAGGTTGTCTGCACCACCGACGATCCTGCCGATTCTCTCGAATGGCACAAGATTGTTGCTGCCGACCCAACAGCCGA
>DBXU01000099.1:1570-1767 GCA_002310075.1 Bacteroidales bacterium UBA1204
CACGACTTCTTTGCCGAGATGGGCTGCCGCCTGTCTGACCACGGCATTGAGGAGTTCTATGACGAGCCTTACACCGATGCTGAGATTGATGCCATCCTCGACAAGGCTTTGGCTGGCAAGTGCCTTACTGTCGAAGAGACACGCAAGTACAAGCACGCTTACCTCAAGGAGCAGGGCAAGATGGACTATGCTTCGGG
>DBXU01000099.1:1851-2030 GCA_002310075.1 Bacteroidales bacterium UBA1204
TTCGACTCCATCGGCGAGTTCACAACCGCTAAGGCCATGAGCCACTTCCTTGACGAACTCAATGCAGAAGGCAAGCTCGCCAAGACTATCCTCTACAACCTCAATCCTTGCGCCAACGAAGTTATTGCCACCATGCTTGGCAACTTCCAGGATGGTTCTGTTCCCGGCAAGATCCAGTT
>DBXU01000099.1:2110-2621 GCA_002310075.1 Bacteroidales bacterium UBA1204
ATGCTCACCGACTCTCGTTCGTTCCTGTCTTATCCTCGTCACGAGTACTTCCGTCGCACCCTTTGCAACCTCCTCGGCAACGACGTCGAGAACGGCCTCGTTCCATACGTTGGTTATGAGAAGGACCGCTTGAACCAGATGGTTGAGGACATTTGCTACAACAATGCCAACAACTATTTCAAATTCTAATTTTTAATACACATTATTAATAACCAATAATTCATTTTCAAACAATGGGAAAGATCATCACCCTTGGCGAAATCATGCTTCGCCTTTCTCCTAACGGCCAGGACCGTTTCATTCAGACCGACGTATTCCGTATCATCCCCGGTGGTGGCGAGGCTAATGTAGCCGTAAGCTGCGCCAACTATGGACATGATGCATATCTCGTAACCAAGCTGCCAAAGCACGAAATCGGCCAGATCGCTGTGAACTCTCTTCGTCGCTATGGCGTCAACACCAAGTACATCGCTCGTGGCGGTGACCGTGTAGGTCTCTACTATTGCGAGAC
>DBXU01000174.1:0-871 GCA_002310075.1 Bacteroidales bacterium UBA1204
GTCATCTCGCGCAAGGACATGGAACACTTTTATGAGCATCACGTCCTACATTCCTTGGCCATCGCAAAATACTATGAATTGTTGCCTGGCATGAAAGTCATGGATTTGGGCACAGGTGGCGGTTTCCCAGGCATCCCTTTGGCCATCATGTTTCCACAAACCGAGTTCTATCTCATCGATGGGACGGGCAAGAAGATCAAAGTGGTGAATGCCGTGAAAGACGCCATCGGATTGGAGAATGTGGTGGCCGAGCACAAACGCGCCGAAGAGGTGAAGGACAAGTTCGACGTGATTACGGGTCGTGCCGTGATGACACTTCCAGAGATTGCCAACCTAGCTGGCAACAAGCTGAGGATCAGAGGCGACGAAGAAGCTGGCGGCATCATGTACTTGAAAGGTGGCGACTTGACGGAAGAGTTCAAGGCGCTGAACCGCTACTGGCGCCACAAGAAAGCCATCATTAGCAAATGGTTCCAAGAAGCGTATTTTGAGGAAAAATATGTGATACATTTATATTAAGCAACATGAAAAAACTGACACTAACCCTAATCGCAACGCTTGCGTTAAGCACGATGATGCTCGCCCAGCAAGCCATGCCTGTGCCGTTCGACCAAAACGTCAGACGCGGCAAACTGGAAAACGGATTGACTTACTACATCCGTCACAACGAGAAACCCGCCCAACGCGCCAACTTCTACATCGCGCAGAAAGTCGGTTCCATCCTCGAAGAGGAAGACCAACGCGGTCTGGCCCACTTCCTGGAACATATGGCTTTCAACGGCACGAAGAACTTCCCCGGTAAGAACCTGCTCAACTACATGGAGCACAACGGCGTGAAGTTCGGTGAGAACGTCAACGCTTGGACCAGCAT
>DBXU01000174.1:1013-2715 GCA_002310075.1 Bacteroidales bacterium UBA1204
CGTATGTGGGAGAAGATGCTGCCCGAGATCTACCCCAATAGCCCCTATGGTCACCGTATGCCCATCGGCCTTGAAGAAGTCATCACTGGCTTCGACCATGAGGCCTTGCGCGCCTACTACCACAAGTGGTACCGTCCCGACCTGCAAGGTATCATCATCATTGGCGACATCGATGTCAATGAAGTGGAGAGCCACCTGAAGACCATCTTCGAGGATATCCCCGCACCCATCAATCCCGCCGAACGCACCCGCTTTGAAGTGGCCGACAACGCCGAGCCCATCGTGAGCATCTGCACCGACCGTGAAGAAACCAACTACAACATTTCGGTGTATTACAAGCACGACGTGATACCGAACGAAGAGAAAGGCGACATCCAATACTGGCTGAAAGGCTACATCGACGGACTCGTTGCCATGATGTACAACAACCGTTTGGAAGAACTCACCCAGAAAGCCAACCCGCCCTTCATCTTCGGCTATGGCTATTATGGCACCTTCTTCGTTAGCGATACCAAAGATGCTTGGACCTCGATGGCCTACGCCAAGGATAAGGATGGCATCGACGAAGCGCTGAACGCCATCGTGGCCGAGAACAAACGCATGCAACAATACGGTTTCACCGCTTCAGAATTTGAACGCGCCAAGGCTGACCTGATGAAACAAATCGAAAGCCAATACGACGAGCGCGACAAGCAAGAGACGGGGCGCTACCTCAACCCCATCCTCGCCCACTTCCTCACCAACGAGCCCCTGATGGGCATCGAGAACGAGTACATGCTGCTCAGCCAAATCCTGCCTGCCCTTCCCGTGGAAGCCATCAACCAATATGTGCCTGAACTCATCCGCAAGGACAACATCGTCATCACGCTGACTGGCCCTGAAAAGGATGGCGAAGTGCTGCCTACTAAGGACGAACTCATCGCCTTGTTCAACAAAGCCAATGAAGTCGAAGTGGAGCCCTACAAAGAGACCGTCAGCAACGAGCCTCTAATTGCCACCCTGCCCGTGAAAGGCGCCATCGAGAGCAAGAAACACGACGACACTTTCGATGCCACCATTCTCAACTTGAAAAATGGCGTGAAAGTCATATACAAGCCAACCACTTTCAAGGACGACGAAATCCTGATGTCGGCTTATAGCTTTGGTGGCTTGAGCGTCATGGACCAAAACGATCCTTTCACTTTGCAGGAAATCAACTCGTTGGTCACCCTCGGCGGTGTGGGCAATTTCAGCGCCATCGACCTACCCAAGGTGTTGGCTGGCAAGAAAGTGAGAGTCAATCCCAACATTCAATCATTTACCGAAGGCATGAGCGGCAGCTGCTCCGTGAAAGACTTGGAAACCATGCTGCAACTCACCTATTTGTATTTCAACAATCCACGCAGCGACGAGGAAGCCTTCCAGTCGTACATCACCCGCGCCAAGGCCATGGTCGCCAATGCTGAATCTGACCCGATGACAGCCTTCCGCGACAACTTGATGCTCGCCATGTACGACGATCATCCGTTGGTCAAGCGCATGAGAGTCGAAGACTACGACAAAGTCGACTACGCCAAGGCCCTGAAGCTCTATGCCGACCGTTTCAAGGACGCCAACAACTTCGTGTTCACTTTCGTGGGCAACATCGATCCCGAGACCTTCGAGCCCATGATTGAGCAATACCTCGGTTCCCTGAGGACCAAGAAGAACGACGAGACCTGGA
>DBXU01000082.1:0-155 GCA_002310075.1 Bacteroidales bacterium UBA1204
AAAACGTATGTGTCAGCCAAACCAATTGGCTCGACAATGTATTCCTGCAATAGGTTGGAATATGGTTTCGAGAAAACCTTTTCAAGCATGTATGACAACAGCACATAGTTCGAATTGCTGTAGTCTGCCGTGCTGTCGGGTTCGAAGTCGCTGCC
>DBXU01000082.1:263-1109 GCA_002310075.1 Bacteroidales bacterium UBA1204
CTCCTATGGCTTAGCAAATGCCTTACTGTTATTTTCTGTGAATTTGCGATTGTCGGAAACCATTTGTCAATCGTTTGGTCAAGGTCTATTTTCTTTTCTTCAACCGCCTTTAAAACCAGAACCGCTGTAAACGATTTCGAGACGGAACCAATTCTATATTTGGATTTTTCAGTTGCTTTTACATTGTTTTCGACCTCAGCGAAGCCGACTGTTTTTGTGTAGATAATCTCCCCGTTCTTTGCGACGGCAACACTTCCCATAAACTTGTTGTTTTCTTCAAGTATATCAAAGTAATTGTCCAACTTTGCCTTGTCGAAAAGATCTTGTGCAAATACGCCGCCACTTACTATTAGTAAGAGCATAAGCGCTAATAATTTACGATAATTTTTCATATAAATAAACGGGACTCCTTTTTGACATTTTCGCGACGTTTCATCCGATTCCGCTGAAGTCCATTGAACAGAACCAGAAGATAACGACACCGCAAAATTACAAAAAGGTTGTTTTATAGTGCTCAGGCCAGCGTTTTTATACATTGTTTATGCCTAGTATGTGGAGGCTTTTTTCCCAACCCGCAAAGGGAACTGGATTATTTTCAAAATCCCGCCAACTGCATTGTCACCGTAGGTATCAGAAGCAAAGCACCGATAACAATCAGCACGAGGATGAACTTCCATATAAACCTCACCCATTTCTCCCACGGGATGCGGGCCACGCCGAGTGCGGCCATCAAGACACCACTGGTGGGGGTAATCATGTTGGTGAAGCCATCACCGAACTGGAAGGCCACCACTGTGGCTTGGCGCGAGATGCCAATCAAGTCGCTGAAAGGTGCCATGATGGGCA
>DBXU01000082.1:1160-7353 GCA_002310075.1 Bacteroidales bacterium UBA1204
ATGCCGTACATGATTTCAGCCGAGGCGATTTTTCCCATGTTGCTCATCGACTTGGAGAGACCATAGAGGATGGTGTCAATGATACCGCCGTCCTGAAGGATAATGACAATGCCGCCCGCCAAGCCCACGATGACCGCCGCTGAGAGGATATCGCCCATGCCTTCGAGGAAGAGCTTCGCGATGTCGCTGGCGCTCTTGTCGACGGCCAAGCCGCTGGCGATGCCGAGCACCAAGAACAAGGAAGCAATTTCCATGATGTACCACTCATAACCCAACACGCCCACCACGAGAAAATAGACCGTGGCAAAGAGCAGTGTAAGGACAAAATAATGCACTGTCTTGCGCAAGGTGAAAACGCTCAACAGGACGAACACCGCCGTACCAATGGGCAACAGCGGCAAAGTGGTCTCGTTGTTGCCGATCTTCATGGTGGTCATTGGGTAAAGCACCGAGAACACGACCAATACCGCCGCCAGGAAGGCGAAGACCCACCAAGCCTTACGCGGCGTATAGCGTTCCAACTCTTCTTCTTTCACCTCCGCCGACTTACGCCAATAGGCATCTTCCGCGTACATGATGGACGACTGCGGGTTTTTCTTCACTTTGTTGGCATACCACAACACGAAAATGATGCCCACCACGGTCAGGATGGCCCAGCAGACGGCACGGTAGCCGATGCCCGTGAACAACGGGATGCCCGCGATGCCTTGCGCGATGCCGATGGTGAACGGATTAAGCATGGCGCCTGAAAAACCGATGTGTGCAGCCACATACACCATACAGAGACCCACGATGCTGTCGTAGCCCATCGATACGGCCAAGGGGATGATAATCAACGCAAAGGCGATGGTCTCCTCGCTCATGCCAAACACACTCCCGAAGAGGCTGAACAACAGCATTACCAAGATGATGACGATATTGTTTACTCCGATTTTGCGGATCAACCTCCAGCGTTCTAGCCGTTTGGTGAACTTCAGGAAAGAAATAATACCCATATCGATGGCGCGGCTCTTATTCATAATCCAAAAGGCACCACCTATAATTAATATGAACACGATGATGTTGCCCTGCTTGACGAAGCCTTTGTAGAACGCCGAAAACACCTGCCAAGTCTGAGGCTCCGCATGGAAGGTTGAGGTCCCTGAGCCCGTCGAAGGGTCGACCTCTTTCAACTCATCCAAATAATGAAACGTCATCACCGTGTCCACGCTACCCGTTTCGGGATTCGGCACTGCTTCTTGAATGTATTTCCCTGGAGGGATAATCCACGTGAGCACCGCTGCGATGACAATGATAAAGAAAACGATGACAAAAGTATGTGGAACTTTACGCTTTCTCATGAGCATTCATTTTGAGGCACAAAGGTATTGAAATTATCCTTATTTTTGCGGCAAAATCTCAAAACGCAACAAAAATGAAGAAAATTCTGACCCTTTTATCGCTGGCCATCTTTACGACTTTCGTCACGCCAGCATTGGCACAGGAAAAGAAGATGTTCACTCCAGAAGACGCTTCCTACAACAACCGCAGCGTCTATGCCCAACGCCCCAACCAACTGAAATGGATTGGTGGCACCGACATCCTCATGAAGGTAAAGGACAAAGAAATCATCACCATGCTCGCAGGGAGCAAGGGAGAAGCCACTTTCTTGACCCTGGACCAATTGAATGCATACACCAAAAGTGAAGGGGTCAATGACCTGATGCGCATTCCTCAACTGACTTGGATCAACGACTACCAAGCCTATTTCTATGGCTTAAGCGACAGCGGCATGACGCTCAACAAGATGGATATCAAAAAGAAGACCATCGAGGCCATGGCCTCGATTCCGCAAGATGCGGCCAACCGCACCATCGCCAAGCCCACCTTGAATGTAGCCTACACCATCGACAACAACCTCTTTGTGGCCAAAGGCGACAAACAAATCCAAATCACCGACAACCCCGAGGGCGTGGTAGCAGGTCAGAGTGTCCACCGCAACGAGTTCGCCATCGATGGCGGCATCTTTTGGTCGCCCGATGGCAAGCTTCTTGCCTATTACTCAATGGACGAACGTATGGTGACCGATTATCCATTGGTCGACATCCAAGAGCGTATCGCCACTGCCAAACCCATCAAATACCCCATGGCAGGCATGACGAGCCACGAGGTGACGCTACACATTTACAACATTGCCACAGGTAAGGAAGTCATAGTGAAGACCGGTGAACCCGCTGAGCAATACCTCACCGCCATCACATGGAACCCCGACAACAAGCGCATCTACATTGGCGTGTTGAACCGTCAGCAAAACCACCTTAAATTCAATGAATACAGCGCCATCACAGGCGACTACATCAAAACTATCTTCGAAGACCGCGACGACCAGTATGTGGAGCCCCAAGGTCCTGCCTACTTCCTCCCCGACAATTCCGACCAGTTCATCTGGAAGGCCCAGCGCGACGGTTACTATCACCTCTATCTCTATACCATCAGCAAAGGCACGGTGCGCCAGCTCACCCATGGCGACTTCGTCATCACCGACTTCAACGGCTTTTCGAAAGACGGCAGCCAGATCTACTACCGCTCCACCGAAGTCAGCCCGCTGGAGCGCCACTGCTACATGATGGACATCAAGAGCGGCAAGGTGACCCAACTCACCAAGGAACATGGCACCCACAATGTCGTTCCTTGCGGCAACGGCAAGTATTTTTTGGATTCTTACACCAGCACTGACGTGCCATACAATGTCGACCTGATGGACCGAAACGGCAAGTTCGTCAGCCGTCTGCATCAATCAGAGAATCCTTTGAAGGATTACAACATCGGCAAAACCGAAATCGGCACCTTGAAAGCCGAAGACGGCCAGACGCTCTACACACGTCTTATCAAACCTTACAACTTCGACGCTTCGAAGAAATATCCCGTCATCGTTTATGTGTATGGCGGTCCTCACGCCCAGCTCATCACCGATGAATGGACGGCTGGTGCTGGCATCTACCTCAACTACCTCGCNNCTCGCCCAAGAAGGCTTCCTCGTCTTCACCCTCGACAACCGTGGCTCTGCCGACCGTGGCGAGGCCTTCGAGCAGTGCATCCATCGCCAGTGCGGACAACTGGAGATGCGCGACCAGATGGTGGGCATCGAATGGTTGAAGACCCTGCCCTACGTCGACGCCGACCGCATAGGCAGCGACGGCTGGAGCTATGGCGGCTTCATGTCGACCTCATTGAAGATCAACCACCCCGAGGTGTTCAAGGTGAGCGTGGCTGGTGGTCCCGTGCTGGATTGGAAGTACTACGAAATCATGTACGGTGAGCGTTACATGGACACGCCCCAAGAAAACCCCGAAGGCTACGAGCTGACCAGCCTCGAAAACAAGACCGACAAGCTTGAAGGCAAGCTCCTGATGATCCACTGCACCACCGACCCCGTGGTGATGTGGCAGCACAGCCTCGTCTTCGTCGAGAACTGCATCCACAACGGCAAGCAACTGGACTACTTTGTCTATCCCGGCCACGACCACAATGTTGCTGGTCCCGACAGGGCGCATTTGATTACTAAGATTACGCAGTATTTTAAGGATAACCTGTAATGAAAAAAGCCTCAGCAATCGCTGAGGCTTTTTTCATACTGTTTCTATCGCACCACAAATTTCCGTGTCACATCGCCTACGGTAATGAAATACATGCCTTCGGGCAATGACGAAACATTAATCTGTTGGGTTTCAGCCGTGATTTGGCCTGTCAGCAGGGTTTGACCCATCAGGTTGGCGATACGGTAGGTCTGGTCTGGTAGAGACGCGATTAATCGCGTCTCTACAAACAAAACGCCATTGGTCGGATTAGGATAAACATCGAATTGGTTTTCAGCAGATTCCTCCACACCATGTACCTCCGAATAAACCGCGTCGCAGTCCTCATCGCCGGGTTTGAACACCAGTTCGTCCTCAATCCAGTAGCAGCGCAGGCCTTCCATACTGATACGGTCGCGGTTGTCCATCAGCTTTTCGGGGAAGAAACTCGTCAGGTGACCGATGCCGCACACGATGTCGCCGCTGAAAATGTTGCCTGCATCGCTCACGCGCAACATCCGATAGAAACTACCCTCGTATTCCACGACTTCCACGGCATCCACATGCATGATGAGACTTTCCGTACCCACCTTGATTTCCCATTCGTCGCCCACCTCGGCTTCAAAGTCATACAGCACGGTAAATTCCTCCAAAGTCTTGTTCCACCAATACACCTTGTTGTCACGTTTATAGACATATTCGTGTGTCACTTCGTCACGCAATCCCTTGTCGTAAAGTGTATTGATTTTCACAAGGATATGCGTCGGCTCATCCTGGACGATGGTGTCACCGGCTTGATACATATATTGATAGGTGATGCTGCCGTTCTCATTCTCGATCTCGTAGTACCATTCTGAACCCATCAAGAAATTATTCCCTCCGAGAGGTATCATCGCCGTCTTGTAAACGTAACCATTTTCAGCGGCAATGAAGAAAGTCGTATCTATGCCGTCAATGTCGTACAAATCCCTGCAATGCGTCACGCCATCGTTATAGCAATATGGGATTCCCACATGAACGTATTCGCAATGCTCCCAGCCATCCTTCAAGATGAAAGGTTCCGTTTCATTTGAGCCTTTATTCAAAGTCATGCCCATAAGGACACAACCGTAAGTGTCTGAAGTGAATTTGGAGTGGCTCACATTACCGAAACCATACGCTGTCATGATGGGGGTTGCAACATGCAAATAGGAAACAGTTTCAAAACCGTCTTCAGTCACCATCAAGTTATATTGATATAAATTGAAATTACCAAAGAGTTCCACATGATTCTCGTCAAAGAAATGCGTGGCAACCGTATGATCGATATATTCATTAAAATACACCTCGTCCCAATTCTGTCCCGAATCGGTTGTTTTATAGATATGGATTCCTGGTGTGACACAATCTGAATTAATGGCAACAAGATACCCTATTTCGTCCTTAAAATACAACTCACAATGCACGATTCTCCCCAAAGGTTCAAAAGATGCGGAACAGAAGAGACTTTGTCCGCCGTCCGTGGTCTTCCAAAGGAGATTGTCGGCGGTAAGAAGGTAGAACGTTTCGGCATCAACCACAAACAAGTCATTGGTTAGCTGAAAATCAGGATGTTCCAAATAAACGAAATTAGTGTTGGGGAGTTCCTGCCAGGTCTCTCCGCCATCGGTGGTCTTCACGATGATGCCTTTGTGGTGGTAGACATCCCAATAGCAGGAGTCGCCGCAAGCGTAGCCCACCTGTTCGTCGGCAAAGGCCACATGCACCATGTCGTAGCCTTCTTTCTCGAACTTGACCGTCCATGAGTCGCCGCCATTGGTGGTTTTCAGGATTTTGCCGTTCTCGCCACAGGCAACCACCTCGAGACCGTTAAGGCAAGCCACTCCATAAAGGTTCTCGGTGGCACCCGTCGGGATTTCCAGCCAGCCTTCCACAAAGCCTTGAGATGGCTCTGGCGGCGTCGGTGGTGTCGGGTAGACCATATAGCACTCATCATATCCTGGTGTGGTATTCTGCCAAATCAAGTCACCGTCCTCGTAATAGCACAGGAGATTGGTCGAGCCTCCCGTCAAGAAAAGAGAACCTGAATCGATGATTCCATAAAGGCTACCTATTCCCTCAATCCACACTTCCTGGTCGCCCCAAGAATATTCCAACACGATTTGTTTTCTTGGCTCGCCATTAATAAGGATTTCATTAGTTTCAACAACGAACATCCAATCTGGATAAAACCCACTGCCATTCATGATAATGGTGTCTCCGACTTCCATTGAAAAATCATAGAGAATCTCATCGTAAGAAGAGCCGTCTCTGCGATAGAGAACTTGCCTGTCTTCGGTTTCTCTGATAACGCCACAAACGCTCCAACCTGTAAGGTCTTCGTTCCTCGTGGTGTACATCACTTTGTACGACACACCGTCCACCAGTGTATCACCATCGATTTTGTAGATGTCGGTGTACTTGTGCTGTGGCTCCGGAGGATTCCAAGGATAGGAAAACAGCACATTCCATTGTTTTCCGTCCTCGACGATAGGATGATAAGGGGTGTAAGGTATGATTTCGTCAGCATTTTGTACACTCTTCCAATACTCTCCTCCTCCGTCGAAATACAGATGGTTGTCATATCCTTTGAAAAGGCGAGGATTTTCGCCGCCTGGAGC